>NZ_CAWUDM010000195.1:0-5551 GCF_963920855.1 Nostoc sp. CCY0012
CAACGGTTTCCAGACCATCTTGCAGGTTTTTACACGTATCTCGGCTCAATACCTAAATGGTTATCTGGTTAGCTTTTTAACTTGTTGACGGGTATCTCGGCGGCCACCCTAACCCACAACCGGGCAATAAAGCTACGCAGCATTGGCTCTCAAAATCATTGATAAGTCTCGGCTGTGACAAATAAAAGTAAGAAATTCGGGGCGGGATTTTCTTAGTTTGGGGTTTTTGAGCGACCAGAAGTGAACAATGGTTTACAAGTTAAATTAGAGGAATTACCCGTAAGTAAGTTTGACGAGCCAAAAATTTTAATACAGCACACTGTTTAACCCACGATTCTTTACCAAGTGCAGTAGCTTAAGAGATGCTCCACTAGGCCGCTTTTGTCCTATTTCCCATTTTTGAACTGTTGAAGGACTTATATTCAAAATACGTGCAAAAACAGCTTGACAGGTATAGCGGATTTTGACCCTACGCCAAATCATGGGGCTGATGCCCAAGATAAAAATATGAAGCTGGTAGATAACAAGTTGCTCAGAATCGCTCATTGGTTATCTTACCGCATTGCCAGTCCCATCTCCCCCAAAAAAAAATCGCTCTCCGTAGATGATATGAAAAATCTACTGATATTCTTTTTCTGGTACTCTAAAAGCTATGTATTTCCATTCACCACTTTCCAAATATTCCATCTGAAAAGTGCCTTTAGTCAATAAGGTAATATCTTCAAGTTCTATTTTACCTTCTTCACCTGATATAATACAGTCGGAATTTACCGCAGTAGATTGTGTTGAGTTAGTGTCTATTTGATTAAGAATTTTTTCTTGCAATTCTTGATACTGTTCTTTTGTTATTAGTTGAGATTCATATAATTTTTTTATCTCTCTGAGTTGAGTTTCTATATCTGAGCTACTTTCATTATTTATGTCACAAGAATCTGGTTTGAAAATTGTTTTTCTCACAGGATGATCCCACCATTTAGAAAATTGAGTTAACCAATTAGTAGTTCTTGTAGTGTGTACCACTTTTACTTGATTGCCACTTATTTCTAAGCGAACCCAATCAGTAGATCTTCTTTGGATCAACCCAGCCGGTCCCCAAGCCAAAACACTGCCTACTGAAACACCAGCATCTGATAAACGAAGTGTAATAACTCTTGAATTTGTACCTTGTGCTATTTTAATTTTAGCTTTATCTATCGAGCTAATATTGTTGGTCAACGAAGCAGTATTTTCTTCTACAGCAGCGGATGGTTTTACTGCTAAATTAACAAGCAATATTCCTGTTAGGAAAATGCTCACCTTATTATTCATATTTTTTTATATTTTGTAGAGATTTTTCTTCTTGGTAAATTAGTAGAAAATAGTACAATATAGGAATAAATTTAAGATGTCAAGAAGCTAGTATTTAAAAGTAGTCATTTTCAGGTTCCGCTATACTGTTTTGATTTTATATCAATTATCACTATAAAAAATATGCGGCAAAAGCTCCAAAAAGGGAGCAATGCTAGAAGTTTTAGTGAATGGCCGTATTAGTTATTCAGCTACTCACCGCCCGTGTGTAGTGATTTCAACTAATCGGCGAGCGCACCCTGGTGATGGTGTTGAGATAATTTAAGAAGGAGAAATCAGGGATGGTGTGGCTACATCTTCTTCAATGAGCGGCTGATACACTGGACTGGAAAAGGGGCGAAAGTCGTCTTTACACTGGGCAGTAATATTACACAATAACCGAAACTGGAGCGGTGTGGGCGGTAAATTTACACGCTCTACACGCAGGTCTACTGAACTAGGGTCTTGACAAAGAAGCTCAAAAACTTCACTCCGTAAGTACCGTGGGCAATAACCTACGATATAGTGATCCTCAGTATGAAGAGTTAATGCCTGGGAATCGTGAGGATTTTGAAATTCGTGAGCTAACCATAACTGCTCTCCTAGTTCCAAGCGATTAATCCGCTCAATTGCAGATTCAGGCAGGTATCTCAGCCCGTGGGCGAAAAAATGCAGATGATACTTCCCTGCTGCATCTGGCTCTGGGCAGGGGAAGACGGTAAGACTATCTGTTTCCCGTTTTCCACCACTACGGGCTAAAATTGCCAGTGGATCATCTTTGTAGTCTGAAATATTCAGCCATTCCAGGAATTTGGCATAATCAGGCCGGGAAGGAGACATCAGCCGATTAGAGAAGACTGAAAATAAGTGGGTTGATGTATATACTTTTTCTAAGTGAGGAAATGAAGATAAAGGTGAAAAACTGCACATCTGTTGTGCCTCTTTTACACCTTGGGTGTAGACAAACTTGTATCTTGCACCGTCGAATGTTAACCGACCAATGGGAAACCAAGAGCGGCTCTCCGGGTCTTGCCAAGCTAAAAATAGTGTTTTAGGTGTCTTCACGGGAGTGATTCCCTTAAATCAAGTAACCTGTTTTGGTTGTATTCCAGAATCTTCTGTGCAAACTCAATAGCAACAGTTGAGATACGCGATCTGTCAATGCGACTAAAAATCTCTAAGGTATTCGCAAGAGAGATGCGTTCAAGCCGATCCAGCCAAATATGTGCTGCTTGGGGATAACGGAAAGCAACTCGGTGAAATACATCAAAAGTTTTCAGGGGCTTTTTGTCTTCAACACTGTTATAAAAAGCAGAATAACATTTATTTGCATAAGCCTCGACTGAGCGTTTCTGTCTCTGTTCGTCAGGGAGGTCACGTCCCAGACAGGAGGCATGGTCATAGGTGGGTGCTAAATGTATAGTTTCTGTAGATGCCACCTTCTTTCGCACAAAACCCCAGTTTTCGTGGTGGCGATCTCCGTTGCCAATCCAGGCATCTAACAGAAGGTAGCCAACAAACACTTCTACTGCTGATTGGATACCGCTCGGTGGTGTCCAATCTATTGGCAAGCTTAAATGATTTGTTTCTATCACTTGCAAGACAATATCTATTGTATGTTGTCTTGCGCCGTAGGTGGCGGAAGTAGGGTAGTTTGGCACAATTGGCGTGAGAATTTCGTTGCCATGAACAAGTGTCCCTCCTGCTGGTAAAAAGTTGGGTGAAACTACACCCCGATTACCTTCCCATGTTTCTGCTAAATGATAAATGGCGTGGGGTAATCCTAGAAGAAAAGACAACTCTGATGCTACTTTTTCTGCCCAATCTTCTCCTAAATTTTGTCGTGCTTGCTTATATAAGCAGCGACCAAGTTGTTCATGCTGAAACCAAAATTTATACTTGCTGCCCATCATCTCGTTACTGGAAAGCTCATAATCTGCTTTGGTAACAAAAATGATGGGAAATTCAGGAAGAGGATTCATTTAGATCATTGACAGTAGGCTTTTTCGCTCTTATTAAGCATAGCCTGCTTAGTCTGTAACAATGTTCCTATTAAATAACTTTGAGTATTTACTTAAATGAAGTTTTACTCAAAATACAGGAGCTATCGTATTAACTAAGATTCACTGTTAGTACTTCTAAATTCTGTTCTATTTTTAACTTGCAATTACACAGGATTGATGCTTTGATAATTTGAGTAAACACTCATTTGAGTATGTACTCAAATTACTGGAGTCTAGAAATGTCAACAGTTATCGCCATCCTAAACCAAAAAAAAGGCTCAGGTAAAACAACCATTGCTATTAATATTGCTCATGCGCTGAAGCAAGAAGGTTACACAGTGTTCTCCGTATCCCTTCACGCTCATCTTCCCTCAAGCCGATGCCCAAAATAGCGTGGTATTAATACAGGAGAAAGAAAAATGTCAGAGCAAGTTGAGCAATCACAACAGCAGTCACAACAGAATTACTTCCAAGCGATTGGGGTAATTTCGGGTCAGATAATTCTCACTGAAGATAAGAAACTAAAGATTGAAATTGGCAAACGAGAATATGCAATCTTTTCTAAACCCAAGGCATTTGAGGCACTGAAAATACATCTCAAGAAAAAAGACACTAACGAAGCTACTTTGCTGGTTTATCCGAAAGTAATTCATTTTCCTAAGCCAGACCAACCACATCAAATGTATTTTCAATTAGTGGCACACCAAGAAAACCCTTCGGGATTATTTGAAGAACTCAAGGACGGAGAATTTAAGCTATCTGGATTATGGCAGTTTATCCCTGTATGCCGAACTCCCTGCATTTCAATTTACAAGAATTTTAACAAGGAAAGATTAGATTTTATCAAATCTGCCGAGACTTCATTGAAAGTAAAATTTATGAAAGCATCCCACTTACCAATTGTTTGGAAAGATGCTATTGTTCCGCCCTTCCGATTTAATCCCAAAGTGTCTAAGGAGGAACAAGCAAAGCGTTATTTCGTTCAGTTGAAAGCCAAATTTAACCCTGATAAAAATCTCTTTATCTTTGATTCATTGATGGGATTGCCCACTGAAGAGTTACCTAATTTTCTCAAAGCATCAAAAACAGATAAGGCCACAGTTGCGGCTGAGAAAAGAAAGAGTAATCCGACGGAGAAACCAGGAGCTAAAAAGGAATCAAAAACCCCATTACCAAAGCCTATAAAAAAGAAAGCTGTCCCAGAGACAGAATAATTTTTTGTTGTATTTTTGACTTGCCATTACCCAGAATTAATGCTTTGATTGTTTGAGTAATTACTCAAATGAACGTTTACTCAAAATGCTGAGGTCAAGAAATGCCAACAGTTATCGCCGTCCTGAACCAAAAAGGAGGCTCAGGTAAAACAACCATTGCTACTAATCTTGCTCATGCACTGAAGCGAGATAACTACACAGTATTATTGATAGATTCAGATCCGCAAGGCAGTGCTAGGGATTGGAATGAGGCCAGTGGCGGAAATATCATCCCAGTTGTTGGACTAGACCGGGAAACACTAGCTAAGGACTTGCAAGCTATTTCGCAAGGATATGACTGGATCGTAATTGACGGTGCGCCGCAAATCGCCAAGCTTAGTGCAGCGGCGGTCAAAGCCGCTGACTTGGTTCTTATTCCTGTGCAACCTAGCCCCTACGACATTTGGGCGTGTGCCGATCTGGTTGACATAATCGCCGCACGCCGAGAAGTCACCGACGGTAAACCAAAAGCCGCTTTTGTCATTAGCAGAGCAATCAAAAATACCAAACTCAGTGGCGAGATTAATCAAGCACTAAAAGATTATGGTTTACCTGTACTTAAAGCAAGCACAACTCAACGGGTAGTCTACCCAACAACGGCAGCAGAGGGATTAACTGTTTTCAGTGACCCCAACAGCGATGCGGCCAGAGAAATTAATACACTCAAAAAGGAAGTGTTGGAGGTACTCAAGCATGGTGCTTAAAGCAAAGAAAACACGACGCGACCACGAGCAGAAAAACTTGGCGATTGAGGAAGCAAGTAAGGAAGAAACCACCCGCCTCAATGCAGAAATCCCAGTTAGTTTACACAACAAAGTTAAGATGCGGGCCATAGAGGAAGGCAAGGGTAGCAGCATTACCAACATTGTAATCAAGGCATTAGAGGCATATCTTGATACCCCAGCTAAGAAAGATTGAGTAAAACTTCATTTGAGTAAAACTTCATTTGAGTAAAACTTCATTTGAGTA
>NZ_CAWUDM010000196.1:0-4872 GCF_963920855.1 Nostoc sp. CCY0012
GACTCAACTTCCGTAATAACCGATTGTGACAGTTAAGGGTGCGGAATGTGAGTTATAGAATATTTATTAAAATGGTAAAGTTATACGTAAATTAGATATAGTGATCCGCTTTGATTATTGAACTGACTTGCGTAGGCTGGGAGTAGGGAGTAGGCTTCGCCGTGAGCGTCAGCCGTTAGCCTAGCTTCCCGAAGGGTACGGGAGTAGGGAGTAGGGAGTAAGCCTTTTCGATTGGTACTTAATTTGTTCAAAAATCAAATAGGAGTCCTATAAGAATTTATTTATACGTAGCTATGTTTGTTAAATCTTCATCAACGCACCGGGACCAAGGGGTAAACCCAAGATAAACCAAATAATCAATAGGATAGACCAACCTAATAAAAAGGCGATCGCATAAGGTAACATCATGGCAATTAATGTACCAATGCCTAAATCTTTGTCGTATTTTTGCCCGAATGCTACCACTACCGGGAAATAAGGCATCAATGGCGTAATAATATTAGTCGTCGAATCACCAATACGGTATGCTGCTTGGGTTAACTCTGGGGAATAACCCATTAACATAAACATCGGTACAAATACAGGGGCCATAATTGCCCATTTTGCTGATGCTGAACCTACAAATAAGTTGAGCAGCATACTGACTAAGATGAATAATATTAGTAATGGTGCGCCTGTAATTCCTGTAGATTGTAGAAATTTAGCCCCATTGATTGCCATAATGGCCCCTAAATTACTCCAACTAAAATAGGCAATAAATTGGGCAGCAACAAACGCTAAAACAATGTAATAGCCCATAATACTCATGGAGTTACTTAAGGCTTTGGCAACATCTTTATCATTATGAATTGTGCCTGCGGCTTTACCATAAAAAATACCTGGTATGAGAAAAGCCAAGGCAATAATAAACACGATACTATCTAGAAAAGGTGAAGGGATAATTGTAAAGGTTTCCGGGTTACGTAAAATGCCTTGGGGCGGTAATACCATTACTAGCAAAAAAGCTGTAAATGCTAATAGAGAATACCCTGCCCAGCGTAAACCTTTATTTTCTGCTACGCTGAGTTGTGCCATTGGAAAATCTATTTCACCCTGATAATTACCTAATCTTGGTTCAACAATTTTTTCGGTAATTATCCAGCCAATTATAGTAATCAAAAAGGTAGAAACTGCCATAAAATAATAGTTAGCAGTGGCATTTATTTGATAATTAGGGTTTATTAAAACTATTGCACTTTGGGTAATTCCCGCCAATAAAGGGTCTAGAGAACTAATGACTAAATTGGCACTAAAACCACCGGATACACCAGCAAAAGCCGCAGCTAAACCCGCCAAAGGATGTCGTCGAAAAGCTAAAAAGATAATTGCGCCTAGAGGTACAAGGACTACATAGCCAGCATCAGCTGCAATGTTTGCCATGATACCAGCAAATACCACCACAGGACAGATAAATTGACTGGGGGCAATTAAAACAATTTTGCGGAGTAAAGCCGAAAGTAAACCTGTGGCTTCAGCAACTCCGACACCCAACATGGCAACTAATACAGTACCGAGTGGGGGAAAATCAGTAAAATTTTTCACTGCTGAGGTGAAAATGCGGCGGATACCATCAGGTGTCAGCAGAGATACCGCAGCAATGGTTTCACTGGTTCCAGGTTGGATAACAGAGAGATTGAAATCAGCTGCGATCGCACTTACTATAATTACCAGCAAAGATAATAATAAAAATAGCGTCAGGGGGTCGGGTAATTTATTCCCCACAGATTCAATAAAGGCTAAAGCCTGTCCCAACCAAGCAAATTTTTCACTTTTTTGAGGTTCTTGAGGAGAATTCATGCCAAACCTACCAAGGACTGATTTTATTATTGTGTCCGCAAGTGACGACTACGCACCCGTTCCGCGCTACCTGTAGGAATCGAAGCAATTAATTTTTGTGTATATGCTTCCTTGGGTTCGAGGTAAATACTTTCGGCTGTCCCTTGTTCGACAATTTGACCGCGATTCATCACTAAAATGCGATCGCTCATAAATTTCACTACACTTAAATCATGGGAAATGAAGATATAAGTCAGTTGAAATTCATCCTGTAATTCTTTCAATAGATTTAATACTTGGGCTTGTACCGACACATCTAACGCCGAAACCGACTCGTCACAGATAATAAATTTGGGATTTAAAGCCAAAGAACGAGCAATACAAACCCGTTGGCGTTGACCTCCAGAAAACTGATGTGGGTAACGGTTCATTGCATCGGCGCTTAAACCCACTCTTTCTAATAGTTCGGCCACCCGTTCTCGCCGTTGTCGCTTTGTTTTACCCACAGAGTGAATGAGCAACGGTTCCATTACCGCTTCCCCAATTTTCATGCGAGGATCTAGGGAACTAAAGGGATTTTGGAAGACGATTTGCATTTCTCGCCGCAGTTTCTGTAATGCTTCACCTTTGAGGGTAGTTATATCTCGTCCCTCAAAAATTATTTGACCACTCATTGGTTCAATTAAGCGCAGCAAACTTCTACCAAGGGTAGTTTTACCACAACCAGATTCACCAACCAAACCCAATGTTTCCCCTGGTTTGACATCAAAAGAAACACCATTAACTGCCATGTGGTAGCGTTTTGTTCCCCCAAACACACCCCGGATGGGAAACCCTACCTGGAGGTCACGAATTTCTAATAAAGGAGACTTGTCATTTAAACTCGCCCATCGTTGAGTGAGTTCCTCGGTACTAACTTCTGCGGGACGCGCAGGTTCTTTCGCCTGAATTATGATATTGCCTGTGGGTGTTTCCTCCACATTCATGTAGTCAGAAACTGTGAGGAGTTTTTGGGGACGACGGTTGAGTGTGGGACGGCAAGCTACCAAGCCCTTAGTATAGGGATGCTGGGGATTACTAAAAATTTGTTCTGCTGCACCTTGTTCGACAACTTTGCCTTTGTACATCACCGCTACTTGGTCAGCAATTTCCGAAATTAGTCCCAAGTCGTGGGTGATAAATATCATTGCCATATCCCGACTTTGCTGCAATTCTCCCAATAACTCCAGAATTGTGGCTTGTACCGTCACATCTAAAGCGGTAGTTGGTTCATCAGCAATCAACAGTAATGGGTTGCAAGAAATGGCCATTGCAATCATCACCCGTTGTAACTGACCTCCAGATAGTTGGTGTGGATAACGTTCTAAGACAGCTTCTTTGTGCTGCTTAACTAACCTTGCCAGCCTGGAGTCATCTAATTGTGATGAATTGGGGTTATTTTGATGCCAGGTTTCAATACACTGCTTTTGGATCACATCATCACTAGGAAGCAGTTTAACCTCTTGCAAACCTGCGATCGCAATTCTTTTGGCTTCAGCGACAGACACATTTTGATGTCGCAGAATTGCTTCAGTTAACTGAAATCCAATAGTGTACACCGGATTGAGCGAACTCATGGGTTCTTGAAAAATCATGGCAATGTCGCCACCCCGGTGTAACTGCATTTCTTCAGGAGACAATTGCACCAAATCAATTGTTTGAGCATTGGCTTGGGGACGAAAACAGACTTCACCACCGCTAATTCTACCGGGACTTTGCAACAATCCCATCACAGCCAGTGATGTTACCGATTTACCACTACCCGATTCTCCTACTATTCCTAGGGTTTCACCTCGATTAATCTGAAAGGATATATCATCCACAGCTTTGACAATACCGCCATCACCGGAAAATTCAACTTGTAGATTACGCACCTCTAGGACAGTTTCTTTCATAGGATTTAGGTAAAATTATTTGGATTTTAGCAACAGTTTTGATGCTAGATCACTAGTATTGAGATGTTGTACCCAAGTTTACTGATTTTTGCTCTGCTCTTGGGGATTTTTACAAAAAGTATATCTTACACCCCAGAGAACTAAAGATATATTGATCAGAAATTAAGACTAAAATTTTCCTCTGCCAAATTTATCAGTTTTATAATTTTGCTAGGGCAACGAATAAAGCGGGAAATTAAATATAAGTCGATGAGCATTGACTAAAACGTTTCAAAAGTATACTAATCAAGCTCATTTACCCGATTTTAGAAGCTGTCGTTGCCCAAAAAACATCTCTTCACAGGCAGCCAAAAGATATGGATATGTCAAATGTTACTACTTTGCAAAATTTAGAAGCTGCCTTTGGCGGTGAATCGATGGCCAACCGCAAGTATCTATTTTTTGCTGAAGTCGCGCGCAAACTTGGATATAAAGACTTGGCAAAACTTTTTCAAGAAACCGCACAACAGGAAACAGAACACGCCTTTGCACATTTTGTTTTGTTGCATCCAGAACTTGTGGTAAAAGATGCCAATGCTTTAACGGCAGCACAAAAGCAAGAAATTATGTCACGGTGTTTATCTTTAGCCATTGAAGGCGAGACTTACGAATATACTACAATGTATCCTGATTTTGCCGCCTCAGCCCAACGCGATCACAATGATGCCGCTGTAGCAGAATTTCTCAAGCAAGCCAAAGAATCTACTGATCATGCCGACACATTTCGCGCAGCTGCCCATAATTTTGGTTTACTCAAGTTTGTCGAACATTACCATGCTGACCGCTACGCTGAAGCTTTGGAAGTCCTAAACGGAGGACAACCCGTAACTAAGGTTGTAGATACAGATCCCAAAACTCAAAAATGGATTTGCCGACAATGCAGCATGATTTACGACCCCGTAACTGGTGATCCTGATTCGGGAATTGCTCCTGGTACAGCTTTTGCAGACATTCCCGATGATTGGCAATGTCCCATCTGCGGTGCTAGTAAAAAGACTTTTAAACCACTTGAGGAGAAAGCTGCCATCTAAGATGCAGGGGGGGTAGGGGGGCAGCACTTCGGCTACGCTCAGTGGACGGGGGT
>NZ_CAWUDM010000197.1:0-4812 GCF_963920855.1 Nostoc sp. CCY0012
TCGCCCACAATGCCCACGTTGTAAGGGTGTTCAAGTTTATAAAAACGGGTCTAATCGGCTGAATGATGGGACAGTGGTACAGCGTTGGTTTTGCCAAGCTTGCCGTAAGACGTTTCAACCAAATGCCTAAATTTTCTTAGCTCGTCCCAGGGACGGGTATTAATATTCAATTCCCTAGAATTTTGATTGGGGTGGTAATTTTCCCGTTTCATCTCAATGTACTGGTCAATGGCATTGAGAATAATTTCTTGATTGCCGTGTAACAGCGCAATACCAGCATCAAGGTTCCTGGCATATTCCAAAATTTGGGGAACTAAAGCAATTGGCACTCTTACTGTAGTTGTGGCCCCACTATGCCAATTACTACCCTTTGCTTTAGTGGTGGCAGTCCGTCCCCCTTTGCTCATAAAATGCCCTATTGCCGTGTAACAGCGCAATAGTAACATTACTCTCTACTATTCATGATCATGAAAATGCGATCGCGCAGCGCTCCTGGGGGAATCGCCATTGTAGTGAGTAGGCGAAATGACTCCTTAGCCCTGGCGCGATCGCAACTGAAACACAATAATGATGTTGCATCTATCTGGCACAGTCTAACCTATGGAAACAGTGACGGCTGGTAAAGTTCATCAACTTCATCCCAGGCGGAATTAGCCAATTCCTCAAGTGCCATAGCTAGGTCAGAAGGGTGACTATAGGCCCCAGCTTTGAACTTCTCGTAAAAAACCTGAACTTTCAAAATCAACAAATTTTCAGCGCTCATAGTGCGTTGATAGCTCCTTTGACCCGATCACTGTCAATCTCCACATACTTTTCTAGTGATTTAAAATCCTTATGCCCGGTAATCTGCTTGATTGTGTACAAGTCTGTCCCATTACGGTGCAATTTGGTAATGAAGGATCTACGGGTGCTATGGGTGCTAATTCCCTTTGCAGTCAGCCCGGCCCGGTCAACCGCAGCCCGAAAAATCATATCAGCCCAGCGAATAGTAATTGGCCCATCATTCTCACGATTGGGGAACAGCCAGTGAGAATCTTCTGGTTTATAACTGCTGAGTGATTCTGCCAAAGTTTGGTGAACTGGTACTTGGCGAGTCGCCCTTGTACCGTCTGGACTGGCCTTACGAGTCACAGCCCGAAAATTGATATACTCGCTTGGTGTTCCCTCGTTATAAACATCGGTTACTTTTAATTGCACCAAAGCTCCCCAGCGTTCCCCTGTGTACCAAGCCAAATCTAAAAGTAGTTTGTATTTTCTACTTTTAATTTGTTGGCGAATTTTAGAATATTCCGAATTTGTCAAAACTGCCGATTGTCCGTGGCGATTATTTTTCATTTTCCGCTTCTGCCCTATTCCGGTTTAACCATTGCAAGTGGTCAAACCGGAACTTTTATAATTAGTGGTATTAGTAAAACTAGGCTCAATGCTATTCCTAGTAAGCATTACAAAGCATCGGTAAATCTTCCTGTTTTACATAAAACTGGAACATTTACACAATTTGGATTCCCGCATAAAACGGATTTATTCACCTCAATTAAAAATCCGATTTATGGCGGAACCAACTTTACAACAGGTATTTGGTGCGAATGCTATTCAAGATGCAACGACAATCACAATTGTCAAAGCCGATTTAACTGGCTTGACTGCTGATGCTAACAACACAGCAGAAAGTTTATTGGCGGCTATCAACTTAAAAGCTCAAACCTATCTCACCCAAGCTAATTTTGATGCCAACCTTGACCAGAGTATTTACATTGAAAGTGGTTTTTCTAGCTTCACTACAAGAGGTGTTAATAATGACAGCTATCGTGTTGACCCCGTAACCATTACTTTTGTCAAACCCGATAGTAATTCAACACTAGATCCAGACGATTACTAATGACTAACTACTGTAATCCTGGGGATACAGCACGAGTAACTTTGGCAGATGGCAGGGTGTTTGAATACACTCAAAATCTGCCAATTAATATTGAATGTAATCTTAGAACTGATGAGTGTGCAAGAGTTAGAGTTTATTACACTGCGATTCGGTCATTTCCTGACGGAAGTAATGTTGTAGTTACTAATTCTAGCCTATTAGCTAATACACCCATTGGTGGCGCAAGAATTAATCCTAGCAACAATAAAGAAACCCAACTTTTAAGCAAGGGACATAGTGTTACTTGTGCTGCTTATGAATGGCGGCTAATAACTGCTATTTCTGTTTTTACTTCTAGCGTTTGGCAGAGTATTGTTATCACTAGAATTGACAGTGGCTATAGATTAATTATCAAAGACAGCCTAAACAATGAGCTATTTAACGAACTAGTTAATACTTGTGGTTACGATGTCGAATGTATCGAAAACTGCCCACCAAACAGCTTAGATTGTGGTGATTGTTGCCTATCTTGTGATTCTGTATTCAATGAAATTTCATCAATTAGGGCATTAGTTAAAGGCTTGAAATAATGTCAAGTTGTAGTCAAATAGAAAATGAAATTGCTGCACTTAGAACAGATATAGCAGCACTCAATAACAAGTTTGCCACCAAAAAAGAGGTAGAGGTATTGCGTCAGGAGATTGCAAAATTAAAGTCTATCGATGAAGCGAAAATTATTAGAGAAGCGGCTAATAGGGCATTAACCGAGATACAACCACAGCTAGGATTTAAAGCCGATAAAGCTGATGTGAATAATCTTAAGTCGTTGGTGGATAACATCAATAGCAGATTGAAGGGTCAAGAGCGAAAACCTAACACTAATAGTGATTTAGCAAACCGAGTATCGAAGTTAGAGCGCTACTGTGAATCACTAGAAAAGTTCATCCTAGAAACAGGACAAAAACTAAGTCCATTTGTTGACACAATGATTACATTTTTTGACTTTTTCCAGTTCATATTTAAATAAAATGGCATTACCATCAACCTCAGTAGGAGGGGCATTCCTATCACGCCAAGCAGCAAGATTATCTTTTGAGTCAGGACTAAGGCTCGCTAAGTTAAAAAAACTCCCTGGACTTGCTAACGGTTTAACATCGGCATTGCAACGTAATGCTTATTTTGATGGTAAGGTAGCCAAGCCATTGGGTGAGTTAGGCAAGGTACAGGACAAGATACTAGAAAAAACTCCTGGCAGTGGCAATCTGGGAAAAGCAAGTAACTTAAGTGGTTCATTGGGGGCGTTTGTTGCTATTGGTGGTGTTGCTGTCATTGTTGCATTACAAGCCAAGGTGAGCGAGTTTGTACAGGCACAGGAAGACAAAAACTTTGACCGATTATCAGCAGACCTAACTAAAGTTAATGAATTAGCAGTAAGAGCAAATCTTGCCAACCAGCAACAAGAATTAAAATTTCAGCAATTCTCAGTTGAGAATGCCAACATTGACCAAAAAATTAACATACTCAACAACAGTACTCAAGACGCTAGGAAACTAGCCAACGATGCACTGTACGAAGCTAGGCAAGGACGAACAATTGTAGAAGCGAAGGTAGAAACAGCAAGAAAACAGGCTAATGATGCGCTATACGAAACACGTCAAGGTAGAACGATACTTGAGAATCAAATAGCACAGCAACAGAGAGCTATTACAGCACAGTTAGCAGCAACGGAATTACGTATACAATCTGCATTACGAGCTAATGATTCAGCGCTAGTTACCCAGTTGCAAGGTAGAGTAAACAGCTTACAAGGTGAGCTTAATGGGCTTAAATCAACTGTCAATAATTTTAAAATACCCAGTCAAACTATTGATATCACTGCAATATCCAATAACGTGCGTTCAAGTCTTACACCTCTTATCAACGCTAGTAATGCTATTGCTGTTGATGCAAAGTTTATTGCTGTTAACGCCGGTAATAAAGTGGATGCTGTAAGCAATAGAATCACTGGGTTAGAAATAAGTAACGGGATACTTGGTGACACTATCGTAGGCTTGGCACAAAACATTAGCACTGTAGATAGTAAAGCTAATAATGCATTAAGAGAAGCACAGATAAAGGGTGTTCCTACTGGTGATTTACAGAGGTCACTTGATGATAAATTCAATGCTTTTGTGCAACAGAATAACCAAGCACTTGGCATCAGAGACTTACAACAAAGTAACCTATCAAAAGAGTTCGACAAAAAATTAGCAGACTTCGTGAATCAAAGTAATCTCACTGCTGACCAAAGATTTAACCAGTTTAGACAGGAGAACAATAATAGGCTTGGTGTGCAAGACTTGAAACTGTCTAATCTCAGTAATGATTTTGACAAAAAGTTTGGTGAGTTTGTGAATCTTAGTAATAAGACTTCTGAAGAGAGATTTACAGCATTCACTAACAGCAACCAACAGAAGTTAGGACTACTCACAAAGGAAGTAGAAAAAATTGATACGAGAATTAAGGAACAAGAGAAAGTGAATCAAGAGGCAATACCTAAGCTTGACCAATTGATATTTACAGCAGGCTTAATACCCGGTCGAACTGCTGATGTTATCAGACCATCTATTCCCACGCCACAACAAATAAATCAGGCTGTACAAACTGGTAACTGTCAATCGCTTAACGGTGGTTGTAGTGGTAAGGCAATGCAAGACCTTGCCAACAACATTAACAGCAACACTCAGAATGCTAATAATGATTTACTAAATAAATTAAATGCTGGGGCTAATGCCTCACAGCTAGCACTTTTAAACACTATCAATACCAAGCTAGGCGGGCAAATAGTCGGGGGAATATCAGGGAAGCTGGTAGATGGTTTTAAGTGGCTACATCTAGACCGTGTTCTTAATGTCTTGACCTTTGCTGCAACTGTTCATAATGCGGTTCAGTTATCTAATGATATCGGGCAGACA
>NZ_CAWUDM010000198.1:0-4748 GCF_963920855.1 Nostoc sp. CCY0012
ATTTTCTTTGTTATGTCAAGTTTTCTCTATACCAAATTAGATGAGCTTACCCTGGTTTGTTAGATGGAACTTTGTACCAAAGTATCATTGATGATTCGGGGATTCAAAGCAAGCAGCGACTAGTAGTGTTGATGACTTGTAATACCACAGAAAGATTAGACCCAGCGATGTTACGCAAGGGACGAGTAGACTTGATATACGAGTTTACCGAGAGATTTGTCTAGTAGGGAAGTGAATTTTGCCGCCCATATATCGGCCTAATTTTCTGCCCAAAGTCAAAAGGCGTCAATACCTATTCATCGGGGAATCATAGACAAGCGATCGCCTTGGCTGAAAAACTACTCAAAATTCTCATCAAAATTGTCTTTCCAGAAGATGCGCCTGCTGTCAAACTGTTAAATCTCCCCTCAATCGAGCCGTTAATTTTGCTGCAAAAGTCAGGGGGTACTATGAATTGTATTCAAAAATTCAATGCATTTTGACAATTAAGCTTCTTTAATATTCCAGATTTTTGGGACTCTAGTATCCTAGACATACAAACCTTTGGACAAATTGATATCAGTTTGATTTTGTCAGATTGGGGAAATTCCCCTATCAATAGCCCCATGAGGCTGAGGTACAATGCAAAGAAATATTTAAATTATGAGCGCCGATCCACATGATCTCATCAGAAAACAACACCACATCCACCGATAAAAGCCTAGAAGCAATGCGGCATTTTTCCGAACAATATGCCAAACGGACTGGAACCTACTTCTGTTCGGAACCTTCTGTCACCGCAGTGGTAATTGAAGGACTAGCCAAACATAAAGATGAACTAGGTGCGCCCTTATGTCCCTGTCGCCACTACGAAGACAAAGAAGCTGAAGTCCACGCTACATATTGGAACTGCCCTTGTGTACCCATGAGAGAACGCAAAGAGTGCCACTGTATGCTGTTTCTCACACCCGATAACGAATTTGCTGGAGATCAACAAGAAATTTCTCTAGAAACAATCAAAGAAGTGCGAGACAGTATGGGATGAGCGAAATGATGTCCCAAGAGTTTTGGCAAGGCGTAGAACAATTCAACTCTGGACAGTTCTACGCCTGTCATGACACTTTAGAGGCTTTGTGGATAGAAGCAAGCGAACCAGAAAAAACCTTTTATCAAGGCATTTTACAAGTTGCTGTGGCACTATATCATTTGGGTAATCGCAACTGGCGAGGTGCAGTGATTTTACTAGGAGAAGGCAGTAACCGCCTGCGACGCTACCCATCTATTTATGGTGGCATTGATGTAGACGAGTTATTGAGTCAGAGTGCAGCATTGTTGACGGCATTACAAAATACTGAAGCAGATAAGATTAGCACTGGGAACTGGGATGAAAATCAGTTCTTGCCTTTGCCTAGAATTGTCCTCATGAACGATTAGTCAGGTAGTTTGGGGTAAAAAGTGGGGAATGGGGCAACTGTCCTCTTCCCCATTATGCTGATCGGACTTTTCTACATCCCGTAAAAAGTCAGTTCCTAGAACTGGTAGACTTACCAAAGCGTTCTCATGCAAGGAACAGTTTATACATCACCGTAGCCAACTAAATTGCAAATGTCTCAAATGCCACCCGCACGGATTCAGATGCAGTAGAGATAAAATTGAGCTTTTCAAAACCAATAACCTTCCCATCTTGATCCTTCATCAACAACACCTCATCCCCCGTTTCTTCAACCTCATATTCATCTTCGGGATTGCCAAAACAGACAAGTGGAGTATTATCAGTTTTGTCGTGAAAAACTTTTACTTGTGCCATATAACTTCTCCTTCTTTAATCGCACCTGTTCGATATGCTGTCCTCAAAAAGCCTTCACCATTCAGTCGTTTAGATTACTTCCCATTAACCTTGGCACAGGGGTCACACCTTCTCCAATCCTTGAAAAAATGAGAGTTACGCTAAGATGCTGCATATTGGCGAAACCTTGTTGCTGGGCAAAGCGTCAATATTTCAGCCAGCAGTTATCCCAAGTTATTCCAGAAAGTAGATTTTATCTCTGGACAAAGTAATTGAGATAAGTGGTATACAAGCTGATATCCTAAATTCGTAATTAATCTATGACCACCTGCTATCAATTGCCGATATCACAAATACGTCGTTTTGGATTAGCCTTAATGCTACCAGCTGCACTCTTGGGTGCGTTGACATTTCCTACCCAAGTCCAAACGGCTACTGCACAAGCATCAGGCGACAATCGTCCCTTAACCATCCGTTCTGATGTACAAGAATACAATGCCAACACTGAAGTAATTACAGCTCGTGGCAATGTACAAATGTTGTATCCGGCTCGCCAACTGCAAGCAACTGCTGCTCAAGCACAATATTTTAATAGAGAGCGTCGCATTGACTTTAGTGGTAACGTTTATATTTTGCAACAGGGCGTCAATAGTATGCGCGCCGAGAGAGTGACTTATTTGATTGACGAGGGACGGTTTGTGGCTTTACCTCAAGCCAATCGTCAAGTAGAGTCCACTTACATGGTGAATGACACTGAAATTGGTGGACAAGCTACCACACCAGCCCCTGCGACACCAAGTTTAAACTTGTCTAATTAGCATTAACCAGTAAGTAAAGGCGCGAATCGTGAAAATTGTTTTAGAAAACATTCACAAATCCTACGGTAAGCGAAATATCGTCAATCGCGTCAACATTTCCATTGCCCAGGGTGAAGTCGTTGGGTTACTAGGCCCTAATGGTGCAGGTAAAACGACGACTTTTTACATTGCCACTGGTTTAGAAAAACCTAATCAGGGAAGAGTTTGGCTAGATAGTCAGGAAATAACCGATCTGCCTATGCATAAAAGGGCTCAATTGGGCATTGGCTATCTAGCTCAAGAAGCAAGTGTTTTTCGCCAATTGTCGGTACGGGATAATATACTTTTGGTGCTAGAACAAACGAATGTGCCACGATGGGAGTGGTCAAGGCGAATGCAAACTTTATTGCGGGATTTTCGCTTGGAAAAAGTAGCCAATAGTAAAGGAATACAACTATCTGGTGGCGAACGCCGTCGGACGGAATTAGCCAGGGCTTTAGCCGCAGGGCCAGAAGGTCCAAAGTTTTTATTTTTGGATGAACCTTTTGCTGGTGTTGATCCCATTGCGGTTTCCGAGATTCAGCACATTGTTGCCGGATTACGCGATCGCGGCATGGGTATCTTAATTACAGATCATAATGTCCGCGAAACTTTATCTATTACTGACCGCGCCTATATCATGCGTGAGGGACAAATTCTCGCTTTTGGTAATGCTGATGAACTTTATAACAACCCGTTAGTACGTCAATACTATTTAGGCGATAATTTTCAAGCTTAATTAAAATAATTAATTATTAAAAAGATAATTTTAATTTTTAGCTCCCTTAATTTCATCTTTATTAGTCTGATTGTTAATTACTAAGTTTAAAATCATATATTTGTACTTTATTTCGCCTGGAGTGTTCATACTTAATTTTAAAAATTTCTTATGATATCAAAAAAGCTCAAATTTTTTTACAGCCTCAATTCACTGCTGCCTTTTACAATCATGGATCGCTACCTAACCAGTGAATTGGTAGCACCATTTTTATTTGGTGTGGGAGCTTTTTCATCACTGGGCGTCACTATTGATGCTGTATTTGAGCTAGTGAGGAGAATTGTCGAATCTGGACTGCCAGTAAACATTGCTGTTCAGGTTTTTTTATTAAAATTTCCCAATTTTATTGTCTTAGCCTTTCCCATGTCCACGCTGCTGGCTACTTTAATGACTTATAGTCGTCTTTCCAGCCAGAGTGAACTGATTGCCCTGCGTGGCTGTGGAGTCAGTGTCTATCGCATGGTGCTAACTGCGGTGATGTTGAGTCTTTTGGTTACAGGACTGACATTTGTGTTTAACGAGCAAATTGCACCAGCAGCAAATTACCAAGCAAGTATTACTCTTGAGAAAGCTTTGAAGTCAGACAAACCGATTTTAAAGCAGCAAAATATTTTCTATCCCGAATACCAAGAAGTTGAGCAGCCAGATGGTAGTAGAAATAGAATATTAGCGCGCTTATTTTACGCCGACCAGTTTGATGGTCAGCAAATGAAAGGTCTGACAATTATAGATCGCACCACCGAGGGTCTGAATCAAATACTTGTGTCAGAATCTGCCGAGTGGAATCCTGGTCAAAATGTGTGGGATTTTTACAACGGCACAGTTTATTTAGTAGCTCCCGATCGCTCTTATCGCAATATCTTACGATTTGAACACCAACAACTGCAACTACCGCGGACACCATTAAATTTGGTAGAGAGAAGCCGAGACTACGGCGAAATGAATATTGCTGAGTCCCTAGAACAATTAGAAATAGAACGTATTGGAGGCGATCGCCAAAAAATTCGTAAACTGGAAGTACGTATTCAACAAAAATTTTCTTTGCCATTTGTCTGTGTAGTCTTTGGCTTGGTAGGTGCCGCAATGGGCAGCATACCCCAACGGACTGGACGAGGGACAAGTTTTGGTGTCAGTGTAATCGTGATTTTTACGTATTATTTAATTTTCTTTATTAGTGGTGCAATGGGACAAGCAGGGATTTTCTCTCCCTTCATAGGTGCTTGGTTGCCTAACTTCCTGTTTTTAGGAATAGGTTTATTTTTATTAATGCGGGTTGCAGGACGTTGAGGGAGTAGGGAGTAGGGAGAGGGACAGGGGGACAAGGGGACAAGGGGACAAGGGGACAAGGGGACAAGGGGACAAGGGGACA
>NZ_CAWUDM010000199.1:0-4568 GCF_963920855.1 Nostoc sp. CCY0012
TAAAAATATTTATATTTTGATCTAGTGTACCTCATTACAGACGGAAGTGCTGTAAACGCTGTAATCCTGTAAAATTTTTTTGAATCATCAACGCTGATAAGAAGTGACGCCCATCCTGTAAGAACAATTCTGAGCCAAGATGAACTGTTTCTAATTCAACCTCTAGATCTTGCATCAATTTGATGAAGTTGTGAAATTTAGAAGGAAATTCTAGTACGCCACTTTCTAAATACTGGTCACAGTCAGATTGATTAGGTTTGACGTTTTTATTTAATGTCCGAATATGTCCACCTAAAACAGATTGTTTTTCTAAAATGGTGACTTCATGACCATGCTTATCCAGCAAATATGCCGTTACTATACCACTGGCTCCGCCCCCAATAATTGCTATTTTCATATCTCATCACCAAACTAATGGGATAATTTGACAAATAATCGGTAATTGCAGGATAGAGTAAATAAATTTTAGTTAGAAACCAGTAAAATACTTGGTATATAGCGTTTTTGAAGGGTAAAATACCAAAATAAAGAATAAGCTAAAAATATTGATTTTTTAGTAGCTTCCTACTGAGTACATTAAGATTTTGACAAGATTTTATCTCCAGACAATCTTTGATATAAAATCGCTCCAGTCCAAAATGTAGGTGCAAAACCTGGATAGCCAGATGAGGCATTACAAAAGTAAAAGTTACGTAAAGATGTCTGGTAATTAAGTCTCCCAATGCCCATATTGTGAGGTGTAAGATTAGAAGCATAGGAGTTTCCTTTGGGACACCAACAATATCTTTCATTCGTTGTGGGACTGCCTGTGATTTTAAAGACTAAGTGTTTCTGAATATGGGGAATATAGTGTGTTTCAACTACATTGAGGATGGAATCAAGTATTTCGTCTTTTTTGTGTCTATAAGCCTTGTCATCGGTATCTTTAAGCTGTTTAAAGTAATCATAATTAGCAACTGTCAAAAATTCGATGATTTGACAATCTTCTGGACAGTCTGGCTGGGTTTCTGTCATTAAAGAGGGGGTTGTGATGGCAAAACTGGGATTGGAAAAGTCATGCTGTTCATACATTTGATAAAAAGCTTGATTTAAGTCTCTATGACCACTGTGAAAGACATTCCATTTTCCAAATCCATAGTCTCGCAAATCAATATCTTTGACAACACAGTAAGCCATAAAGTTAGAAGGAGAATATTCATAATTGAGCTTTTGGCGTACCTTTTTTGAAAAGTTTTTTACTCCTATTATTTGGGCAGCTTTTTGAGGGTCTATATTACAGATAATCGTTTCTCCAGAAAATTCACGGCTTTGATGTGTGATGCGATCAATTGCCTGAACTCCTGTGACACTTTTGTTTGTGATTTGAAAATTAGTGACTTCTAAATTCAGCAGCACTTCGCCGCCATTTTCTTCAATCACCTTGATTAATGAATTAATTACATGCTCAAAATGCTGTGTGGGATAAAACGCCCCTTGTTGATATCCAGTAAACAAAATTACCCAAGCGTAAAAAGAAAGTTGATTTGGGGGTAATAAGAAATCAAGCCATTGCAGTGCTAATAGAGTTTGTGCCTCTTGCGGTAGTTTGAATTTGTCGAAAACATCCTGAAGTGTACTATTGAGATACCTGATGGCACAGAATACTTCATCAATATTTGGGAATAATTCAGTAGGAATAATTGGGGGGGATAATTTCTTGATACCCTCACTAGTCTTTTGTACTTCTAGGATAAATCTCCGAATCTGGTCATCATCCTGAGGAAATAGATGAGATAGCCGCCGAATTAGCTCTGAGGATTCTGAGGGGATATCTAATGAGTAGCCTGGCATTCTCATATGATCAAAACCGTCAGGATCATACCGAGTAAATGTTACTTCTTTATCTAGTTCCAGTTTTTTCAGGACACGATTGACAGTATGTCCTTCGCCACAATCCCAAACATAATGTAGTTGGGCATTGAACTTATATTTTTTTGCCATTGTGAACGTGTGGCCAAACCCTCCCGGATGCTCATGAGCTTCTAGGATTTGAACTTTCTTACCGGATTTTGCCATCAGAGAGCCAAAGACTAATGCCGACAAGCCACTGCCGACTATTAGGTAATCAGTTTTCATTTCAAACCTCCAAGAAGCATCTACTATAGATGTTTCGCAATCTTGTGGTGATCCTGCAAACTTATACCAACATGGTCACCATCTAAATGTTAATTTAGAAAACTGTGACTGACTTAATCATACTCAAATATCAGGAAAAATTTGCTAATGCCATACTTAACTTCTGCTGGTAATATTCGTGCCATAGTAGCTAAATATACTCAAACCAAAACCCTGTGGATTGATACAGAAGTCGCTGACTATAAAAGTCGCAATCCGAAATTATCACTGATTCAGGTATTAGACGATCCTACAGATATGAGTGGCGATCGCGTGTTTCTTTTAGATGTCCTCAATCAATCTGATGTGGTGGATGAATTTATTGAGCAAATCATGATTAATCCGGCAATTACCAAAGTATTTCACAATGCCAGTTATGATGTCAAATTTCTGGGTAACAAGCGCGCTAAAAATATTACTTGTACTTTAGAATTAGCTAAAACAATTCCTTATTATCTTTTACCCTTACCTAATTACCAACTTAAGACTTTAGCTACTGCACTGTGCAGATTTAATTATATTGATAAACAGGAACAAGGTAGTGATTGGGGAAAAAGGCCCCTAACTGAAGGGCAAATAGAATATGCTTACTTAGACTGTATTTATCTTGCCCAAGTACATTTACAGTTATTAGAATTACAAGTAGCCAGTAATCCAGACCCCGCAACGGAAGATCTAACAGCAATCAGTGCCAGATATACAGAACTTGAAGAGAAATCGAAGTTATTAAATTCAGAATTTGAACATTTACAAGAACGTTTAAAAAAAGCGATGCAGGTTCAAAATGTATCGGAAACATCATTTTGCAAACTTTCTAGTTATGAGCGTCAGACTGTAAAAGTTGCATTTACAGAACTAGTTAGGCTAGTACAAAATCAGGACGTAAGTTTAGATTTTTCTGTCACACTGACTCAGAAACTTCAAAAAGACTTAGGTAAAAACCTCGAAGAACTCTCTTTAGATATTGACAAAAGTACATCTTGGCGACTAACTCCTAAAACTCAGGAAAGTGGAGGTGGGGAGTAGGGAGTAGGGAGTAGGGAGTGGGGAAATAGTTATTTAAAACTATATTTATACAGCGCTTTGCAACTAAAGGAGGTACAGACTTGTATATTTTAAATCTTGTAGGGTGGGCGTCTTTCCCTCCATTGTATCCCTCATTGCTACGAAATCTGCTGTAAGTATTGCCCTGTTATTTTTTATCTTTAGGCAAAAATCTAAGAATAATTAAAATTTAGGATACAAAATAAAATATTGATAAAGTATACGCAAAAACATAAAATTTTATGCTGATTGTCTAGAATTTAATTCACATAACAAATAAATAAATTATCTAGAATAAAAGTTTTTATACTTAATGCCTGATCAAGCAGTTAACAGTGAGTTAAACCTAGAGTATATGTGATTTGAATTTCACTCAACTGTCTTGCTATATGGGTTTAGGATATCAGTTGATTTGACACAAATATAAAAATTTAGAAATAATTTTTATTTGAACTTGGTGCTAACTTTCATGCAAAAGTCTGAAATTGTTTGACGGTTTAGGGTAACTTATGAAATTGCGGTTATTTGGGCAAGAGCAGGTGAAACTTAAAAAAATATTGACCATAGTTATGGTTACGGCATTGAGTGCCATTACTAGCATTTCCTGCAATCGAAATGAAGATGTATTGGTAACAGAAATAGGAGTGAGTCCTCCTAACCGTCGTGTAGTGCAAACATCTCAAGGTGGTAATCTTTATGTTCAAGGAAAGAATCAGCACGTAAGAGGCGACTTACAAGGGGCGATCGCATCCTACAACCAAGCACTGGAAGTAGATCCAGAATATAGCGCAGCTTATAAAGGCCGGGGACTAGCTTATTTTGATCAAGGCGATAAGCAACGGGCGATCGCCGATTATAATCAAGCCATTAGTCTGGCTGCCGATGACGCGGAAGCCTACAACAGTCGGGGTAATGCACTCGCTTCACTAGGAGATCACCAGCGAGCGATCGCCGACTATAACGAAGCTATTCGCATCTCGCCCAATTATGCCGAAGCCTACAATAATCGGGGAAATGCCCGTGTTACCCAAGGAGATATTAACGGGGCGCTAGATGATTTCAATCAAGCCATTCGCCTCGATTCTCGATACGCCATCGCCTACAACAACCGAGGAAATGCCCGCGCTGCTCAAGGAGACAGAGAAGGTGCGATCGCCGATTACAATCAAGCCATACGTCTCAATTCTAACTTTGGGCCTGCCTACAACAACCGAGGAAATGCCCGCGCCGCCCAAGGAGACAGACAAGGGGCCCTGCAAGATTTACGACAAGCAGCCAGCATTTTTGACAACCAAAATAACCGTGACTTGTATCAACAAGTGATGAATAATATTAGTGAACTAGGGCAATAGGGGGCAGGGGGCAAGGGG
>NZ_CAWUDM010000200.1:0-4471 GCF_963920855.1 Nostoc sp. CCY0012
AAAATTCTTCGAGAATTTGGTAAAAACTATGTAATTAATTTTGTTTAGCTACTTAGCTTTGTTCATTTGAACGATAAATAAAGGTTCAATTTGTATTTGGCGTTTCTTCAACAGTTAAAGAACGAATTAACTCTCGAATAACATCTGTTGCGGGTCTTCCTGTCATTGAGCAGTATTTTTCTAATTTTTCTGCTTCACTTGACGTGAGATTGATTGTTAGCCTTTTAGCAGCCCATTTTTTATTCACAACTAAGGAAAGTCATAGTGTAGATTACTCTTCTAATATCATTCACTTAAACTGTTATTACAATGTTATAACTAATGATATTCTTTTTAAGAAGCTGTAAAGAAATTACTATGTATTTTAAAATTGCAATAAAGTGATTAATTATCTTTCATAAGATAAAGATTAGATATTTTAAAAGTATTAGGTGTAAACAAAAAATAAAGGACAAGTGAAGGAACAGCAAGAAATTGCCAAAAGATTGGCGAAAGATACCTCAACAGTGACAAGATGGCTGCAAAAATATAGAGTGGGTGGGCTATCAGAACTATTGGCAATCAAAAAAGCTCCGGGAGAAAAACCCAAAATTGATGATGCAGCGCTCTTGGCATTGGAAGGCCTGAAAATATTATTCCTCTACTTCAACCACCTCATTCTCCTGAACTCAATCCCATCGAAAGGCTGTGGCAATTTCTCAAAAAATCCCTGAAAAATGAACTTTTTTCTTCTTTACAAGATTTACGCGCTCGCATACAACAATTGTTCGAGCAATTAACATTTAATACGGTAATATCTATCTCCTCTTATAACTTTATTCTAGAAGCTCTTTTCTATGTAGCTTCACATTAAATTGGTATAACCAACCACGTATTTTTGTCATTGCAACCGTAGGGTAAAGCCCTAATGGGCATGGCTGCGCTTACCGCGTAGCGTGCGGAGGCTCTAGCAATCTCAAAGCCTTTATTTTCATGACGACTGTGTAAGACCTAACTAATTCAAAGGATTGTAATTTGATAATAAATGTAATAAACGTTTACATTCGTAAGATGTTAAGTCATTTGCAGATTTTTCTAATTTATCTAATTGCTGATAAATCAAATCCTGATCTATAGAATCTATACTTTCTTGAAGTTCTCCGTATAGCTCTTGATATGTGAACTCAGTTGCTAGATCAGCAGCAATTTTTTCTCTTTCTTTGCCAAGTAGATGTTTTTTGAATTTATAAATGTTTTGAGAATTGGGAGATACTAATTCTAGAGCGATCGCTAGTAGTAAAGTATCATAAGCCTCAGTTAATTCTCTACTCGAACTGATTTCTTCAGGAATTAAATCAAGTAAATTTTCGTCTTGCTCTGATTGTGTCTTGTGAGTACGTTCATAGCAGTCTCGATAAAATTCAATTTGACTGAGAAAGTAGGCTGGAAAACCTAAAGAACGAACTAAAACAGATAAATTACGTTCATTTTCCGCTACACAAGGAGTTACAGAACGGCTAAAACGGTTAAAAAGTCGCACTATTTCTTCTTTATCTTTCGCTCCTACCCAAAGAGAAATGTCTGGTTGAGAAGTTGGATTTAAGTGAGCATCACTATCTTGCAGACGTAATAAAAGTTGGGCATTGTTATAAAATTGATTTAAGCGCACATTTTCTATATTATCTGCAATTAACTCGGATTTTAAAACTTCTCCAATAGATAAATTGCTTAAATAATTAAACTGTTGTCTGGTGAATGAAAGCAATTGTTGATGAAATTCTGTAGTTGCAAGTTGCCATGCCTGAGAACGGCTAATTTTTTCCTTGGTAAATATATTAGTTGATATTGCCAAACGGACATTTTGATGGTAGTAAATATCAATATCTGAAGTATTTAATACTGCCAAACGAGTGTCAGAATGACTTGTCGATGCTTGTTGCCGCTGAGTCATTAAAACATCATATATTTGTGATAAATCAGTTAAATACTTACTTAATTTACCCCCTTTTTGTTTAGTAACTTTAATCAGTAAATTGACTAATTCTAAGCGAATAGTTTGAGCATAAATATCATATTCCAACTTTAGTTTTTCGTTGGATGTACGGCGTAATTCTACAGCAGTAGCCTTTAAACTACTTTCTAGACGTTTAATTTGTTTTTGAACTTTTTGAATGCGAGCGCGGATATTTGTACTATATTTGAACCAAGCTACACCCAAGTAAATAAAGATACCAATTAAACCCCAAAATAAATAACTAAATAAGTTCACCCCAATTTGCTGCAATAACAACCACAAAGATGATTGACTAAATAATCCGGTTATCAGCAATATACTAACTAAAATAATAGCAATTGTTCCCGGAAAAATAATCAGATACAAAGAACGAAAATGATTTTCTTCTACAATTAATTCATTTAATTTATCTGTAGCTATTTCAAGTTGATTTTCTAAAGAATTGAGTTGCTTTTGAGCTACATCAATGGCTGATTGAATTTTGGTACGAGTATCATCAATGGCAACTAAGCGAGTTTGTCTAAGTTGTTCGAGTTCTGCTGTAATCGCATGGTGATATTCAGTAACTGTATCTTTTAATTGTTCTTTGACTTTTTCTATTTCAGAAATGATAACTTCTGAATTAGTCTCAGATAAACTATCTTGTAACTGTTGTCGTTGCCATTTTAAATTAAAAAATCGATTCAGGATTTTTTGGCTATTTTCTTGGTTGATTTTTATCTGTAATCTAGAATCTAAAAATGCTTCAGCAGTGCGTAATTCTGTAGTTAAATTTTCCGGGTGATCGCTAATAGACTCAGTTTGCAATTCCAGATAAGAATTAGTTAAGACGGTACACAATCTGACGGCTTCATGCAAACCACTTGGTGCAGCATCAACATATTGATTAATTCGATGGTCTAAGAGTTTAGTTAGTGTCGCTTGTGCTTGTTTACCACAATTTTCTAGTGTACGTTTATATGAAATTAATTCTTTATTTTCAAATTGCTTATAAGCACGTTCTAATTCAATGCTAAATTCTTGAATTTTACCAGAGCGAATATCTAGACGAGGACTAAAATCTTGCCAAACTGGTTTACCATTGTCTCGTTCTAGTTGCTGCAAAGCATCATGATAATCTTCGCTAAGGACAAATTCTTTAGCATCTAATAGTAATTGACGATTTGCTTCTGGAGTTAATTTTGCTGGTGGTAAAAACTCCTCGGTAATAATATCAGCTGCTAAAGATGCACTCAAACGATCTATGACTATCTCTGCGGGAAAAAATAACTCTCCATAACCAAATGTACTGTAAGCCGGAATTTTTCCCCGGACTGTATGTGTACCAATTAATAATCCGCCAGTTTCTGGTTCCATTGTGAGAAAACCTGCGAAAGCATCAGCATAGCTATTTAAATTAACTCCTAATTCCCCAATACGTTCATCAATCAACCAGCAATTATCAAATGGTGGTCTTTTTTGACTACCAGAAATCACCACTCCTTTTGTCATTTTGTCATCTAATTCTTTTAGGAGTTGATAAGCAGTACTATAATTTTCAGCCCTGGCTTGAGAGAATAAACCTGGTAATAGCAAAAAAGCTTCTAAACTATGAGGAATATCTGTGAAATATTTGTTAAATAGCCAATGAATTAAACGCGATAAGTCAAATACTAGTGATTGCGATCGCTCCTCACAGGCGGAGAACATAAGATAAATTCTATACCAAGGACTAATATCAATTCCGGCATTTTTGGCGGAGATGGCTTCTGGAGATTGGTTAACTGATTTGATTAAGTCAATTAATGTAGTTTGCAACTCCTTCGTTCCTGCTTGGAACTGTTGACGCAGTTGGGAGACAGCTACTTCTTTAGTGTTTGTGAGGTCAAAACTTCCATCAGCAAATTGATCTAACTTATCACTAAAGCCAAAAGCTTGGCCGTCCCAAGTGAGAGTATAGGTATAAATAAAGCGGCTTTGGATGGCGGGAAGTTGTGGCAATTGCCGCTTAATAGCAGCACACAAAGCGGTACTATGAGGATCGAGTGCAAGTAAGATAGTTGGTTTTGGCATGAAGCGGTACCAAGGCGTAATTTTTAATTAAAGTTTGGGAAAAAAGCATTTGTGGCTGGATTTTGGAGAATTGGTATTAAATAATTACGTCCAAATCTTCTAGATAGGTATCAATTTCTTGAATTTCCATTTCTACCTGTTCTCTAATGTGAATATCAACTTTATCTTCCTTTAAAACTTGATTGAGATATTTAATGTAGCTTTCTAGAGAATGCCGAGCCTTTTCTTTGTCTTCGTAGGTAATTCGCTCGATTTTCTGCTCAATTTCTTTAATTAGTGGTACATTACCTTTGAAAGCTTTGAAAGCTGATTTGCGATCGCCTCCTAAGGCCAACATCCCATCTTCTAATTTTTTCGCTTGGTCTGTATATATACAGGGTAAGCTCATCTAATTTGGTATAGAGAAAACTTGACATAACAAAGAAA
>NZ_CAWUDM010000201.1:0-4419 GCF_963920855.1 Nostoc sp. CCY0012
CCCCATCTCCCCACTCCCCACTCCCCACTCCCTACACATATTAAAAAATGGCAAACACTTGGTGGGAACTACAGATTTTATGTGAACCCGCGCTAGAAGATTCAGTCTTTTGGCGACTGGAGGATTTTGGCAGCCGTGGTACAGCGATGGAAACTAAAGGTAATTCCTGTGTCGTCAAAGCATACCTACCAAGCTTTCAAGCACAGCTACTAGATTTGGCGGCGCTGTCGCTGTGGTTGCGTCAAGATGCTTTGTGTATCGGATCGTCTGTTCCTACCCTGCATTGGGGATTAATTGACGAGGAAGATTGGTCTACTAGCTGGAAACAACATTGGCAACCTGAAGAAATAGGCGATCGCTTCTTGATCAACCCTGCATGGCTACCCTTGCCAGAATCATCAGAACGGTTAGTAATTCGCCTTGATCCTGGGGTAGCATTTGGTACAGGCAACCATGCTACAACTCAATTGTGTTTGGAATCTTTAGAAATGCGGCTGAGTCAGCTACCTCAGTCTTTTGTCGATACAACTAACAAACAAGAACCTGTAGTAATTGCGGATATTGGTTGTGGTTCCGGTATCCTTTCCATTGGCGCAGTACTACTGGGAGCCGAGAAAGTTTATGCTGTGGATACTGACCCTTTAGCAGTACAATCTACTTTTAGCAATCGCGCCCTCAACGAAATTAGCCCAGAACGTTTAATCCCCGCAGAAGGTAGTGTAGACATGGTGACGAGACTGGTAGAAAAACCAGTAGATGGTATCGTCTGTAACATTTTAGCCGATGTGATTATTCAATTAATTCCCGAAATGAGTGCGATCGCCAAACCCAGCACTTGGGCAATTTTTAGCGGTATCTTACTAGAACAATCCAAAGCTGTTGCTGATGCTTTAGAGCAAAATGGTTGGGTGGTGGCTACTTTGTGGAAACGCAAAGAATGGTGTTGCTTGAATGCACGGCGTTCTTGAGTTTAATCAATAACCCTTTAAAAATTTGAAGTTAATCCCACACGAAAAGTAAACCCAGGACTATAAATACGATTTACTCGCTCGTATTGTTCACCGAGTAAGTTTTCTAAATAAACAGTCAGTCCTAAATTACTAGTTACAGGAATCCGACCACTCAAATCTAAATTTAGAAAAGATGGGACGAAATCTCTGCTTGTTTCCCCTGGTGCATTAAAAAAGGCTCGACGCATACCACTGTTATAAGTGACATACAAATTAGCTTGCCAGCCTGAATTTTGATAACCAATACCACCTTGAGCTACAGAATAAGGAATAAAACCTAACTGTAAACCTTGTTCTGCTCCTGTTTTGATTTTGGCATCTGTATATGTATAGTTGAGAAAAGTTGACCAGCCAGGGGTAATTTGATATCGCAATGCGGCTTCTAAACCATTGGTATTTACTAACCCAATGTTTTCCCATCTACCCGCTATAATCCCTAAGCGATTATCTAAACTACTACCAAAGTAAGTAAATTGCCCAATCACATTATTTGTGAGTCTGACATCTACTCCCGCAGTCCAAGATGAGCCTGTTTCTGGTGTTAAATCAGGATTTGGTTCCCAACCATGAACTGTATCATAAACATATAATTGATCTAATCCAGGATTGCGCTGTCCACCTGCCCAACTACCACGCACAGCTACTGCTGGTGTGAGGGCATAACGTAAGCCAGCGCTAGGGTTCAAATAATTGCCAAATTCCCCATCAAAGCTGTGTCTTAGACCTAAGTCTATCTGAAAATCGTTGCTAATATTTAAAGTATTAACAGCAAATAAAGCTGTGTTTAAGACATTTCTATTTTCAGTTCCATTATTAATAATTCTGTCAGGTCTGGTACTGAAAGTATCTCCAGTTAAATTGCTATTTTGTAAATCTAATCCCCAGCGTAATTTATAGTTGGGGGATAATTGCCAATCATGATCTACCCTAGCTGTAATTTGTTGAGTATCTAAAACACCTGTGCGGTTAAATTCTTGTCCAGCAAAAACTGTAGGGCCATAAGTGCTGAAGTAATCTTGGTTATAACCGAGTGTGGTTGTAAGATTTGAGCTTTCTCCCTCACCTAATCTAGTTTTCCAAGATAAGCCGACGTTAAAGCCATCATGGTCTAATCTATCTCTTTGGAGAGGGAAACCAAAATAAACTAAACCTCTACGACTGCTGAGTTTTTTAATATCTAAATTTAAGGAATTTTTACTATCTAAATCTAAACCTATGCTGCCAAAATAAGTACTGGTAGCTGTGTCTGCATTCGCCAAAAATCCTTGAGCATCACGATTGGCTGCACCAACGGGGACGCGATAACGGTTATCTATAAAGAATCTTTCAAAGCTGAAGTTATATCTAGCATCACCAACTGAGCCACCATAACTTACTTGTTGATTATTTAAGCTCAATGAGCCAAATTCTGCACTTCCAGTTAATCTAGGTTGACCATAGCCTTCTTTGGTGATGATATTCACAACTCCGCCAAAGGCTGATGAACCATATAAGGCGGAGGTGACACCACTATATAATTCCACGCGTTCAATGGCTTCAACGGGAATACTATTTAAGTCGGTTCCACCATGATACGTGTTGACATTATTATTAATTGGTCTGCCATTAATCAGAAATACAGACTGATTAATTGACGCACCTCGGTAGTATGTTCCTGTGTGAATATCTGCACCATGACCGACATCATTAATGGCGAAACCGGGCATTCTTTTTAAAACATCAGCTACACTTGTTGCACCCTGTTTTTGAATTTCTTCTTGATCAATTACGTAAACAGGCGTAGACTCAGGCAAAGAATTTTGTTCTCCAGTTACTTCTATAAAAATATCTACATCTTCGTTATCAGTTAGTTCTACTTCTGGTTGTGTTTCCGAGTTGACTTCAATGGGGATAGATTGTTGAGTTAATAATTCTGCATTAGTGGCTGGTAATTCGATTTCACTTAAGTTAAAAATAATTGAGTTTATCTGCTCTGTTTCAGCAGCGAAGGTGGGAAAATTAACTAATAAACTTGGTACAGCAACAGGTAGTAGAAAAAAATGCTTGTTCACTTAGTTTTCTTAACTTAGGTAAAAATTACTAAGTAGTATTCTTGCTGTAACAACAAAATGGTGTCAAAAGACGTGCTGTCGTAGTAAATGCGAATGGGTAGAGGAAGATTACCTCTACCCTAACCGCGCTACTACATTTATTTTGCTATCTCCAAAGTGATGGAAGAGGGCTGTAAACTAGGTTTCTAGGCTGAGGGCAAAGAAGGACTAAAGTCCTTACTACGAACTTTCTTATCCGTTAAATGTTTAAATCGCGCATGGCTAAACGAATTTGTTCCATCCGCCTGCGGTTGACACCGAGATCAGATTCTCCTATGCGAGATGCTGAACGCAGATGAATTACTGACTCATCGGTAGGTAAATAAAATTCTACATCATCTACGAATTTGAAGATGCGGCTTTTAGAAAGAGCATGAATGTAATTATCTGTTTGTTCGATAACTTCTGTACGGGGAACAACGGTGAGAACTTTCAGTAAGGTTTCCCGTGCTGTATCTCGATCTACATGATAGGCGATCGCGTCAATGGCGTGTTTAGAATCAGCATTTTGGCTGACAACACAGTTGGGGGAAGCGGGACAAGCACTCAGATGACCTTGAGTAATTCCTAACCCAGAAGCAGCAGCCCAAGTAGCAGCAGGAAAGATTAAACTACTAATAAGTGTCAGAAATATGACAAAAGTGATACTCCGCAAGAATCGCGGCGTGAAAGCTTTTAGTATACGGGACATGATCAATTTACGGTTGGAATAGTACTCAATTATTTTCGGTCATTTCTGATCAGATTTCCCGTCATGGATGATTGTCACCTCAGCGATCGCCTAAAAATTAAGTCACAATAGTGATAGGCAATCATAGAGGGTAAGACTATGCTTCGTCTAACTCAAATTATACGCAACTTGTATCTTCGCCTTGAAGGCTGGTTGGGTGTTGTATTCAAAAACATACTTGGTGTGATCAGAAATGTCTTAGGTTTTTTTGCTAGGCTTTTCGGATTTACCAAGGCTGAGTACTTCCTAGAATCTGATGAATCCACGGGGATAAATCGAAATACAGTAAAAGAACCAAAAGAATCAGAACAAAATAAAACTCCTGAAACCCCGACTCCAAACCGCCGTCGTCCTAAAGGCAAAATGGATGACTACTACCTGAATATGGCTCGTGATGTGAAAAAAAGCTAAATTAACGTGCGCCTCCGTTGGAGAGTAATGTTAAATTGTGGGTGCAATATCGCCCATGAATATATAATAAAACTCCACTTTAATCGGTGGGGTTGTTTTTTCTGAAGTCTGCTGACTTTGTTAAACTCACATTCCGCACCCTTAACTGTCACAATCGGTTATTACGGAAGTTGAGTCA
>NZ_CAWUDM010000202.1:0-4225 GCF_963920855.1 Nostoc sp. CCY0012
GGAGATGAGGGAGTGGGGAGAAGAAGCAGGGGGCAGGGGGCAGGGAGCAGGGGGGGAAAAACTTCTAGCTATGACCAACATTTTCCCCATTGCCTTGTCCCCTTGTCCCCTTGTCCCCTTGTCTCCTTGTCCCCTTGTCTCCTTGTCCCCTATTCCCTACATCAAGCAATCGCCTGATGCAAACGTGGCTTGTCTAAACCAATCTGATTTAGGAGTAACCAGGATTGAATGAGATCGGGGCCATGAACATCACCAGTTAAGGCGGCGCGGAGCGATCGCATGACTAGTCCTTTTTTCAGTTTTTGCTCTTTGACTACCTGTTTAATAATGTCCTGGGCTGCTGCTTCTGACAGTTGGGGCTGATTTTCTAATGCTGTGAGAATTGCTTTTAGAGCTACAGCGGAACCTTCTTGTTGGAGTTGCTGACTACCTTCTTCAGTCAATTCTACTGTTTCGCTAAAAAACAGTTTGCTCATTTCTACAGCATCTGTCAGACGAGCCAAACTCTGGCTCATTAAAGTGACTAACTGTTCTAACCAGGGGCGTTCTCGTCCGCCTGTAAAGGTAAATCCGGCTGCTTGCCATTCGGGTATAACTAAATCTGTCAGTTTATCTGTGGGCATATTGTGGATATACTGACTATTTAACCAATCTAGTTTGGCCCAGTCGAATTTAGCCCCGGCTTTATTTACACGCTCAAAGGTAAATTCTTTAGCTGCGGTTTCTAAGGTGAATATTTCTTCGGTTGACTCTGGTGGCGACCAACCCAGCAATGTCATATAATTTACCAAGCCTTCAGATGTAAAGCCCATTTTCTGAAAGTCAGAAATAGAAGTGACTCCATCTCGTTTGGAAAGCTTGCGCCCTTCCATGTTCAAAATTAGGGGTGTGTGGGCAAATTCGGGAATTTTGGCACCAAAGGCTTCATATAACAGAATTTGCTTGGCGGTATTGGCTATGTGGTCTTCTCCCCGGATGACATGGGTAATTTGCATGTCTATGTCATCCACCACAACCACAAAGTTGTACAGTGGTTGACCAGTACCTGTTTCTGAGGCGCGAGCAATGACCATATCACCGCCTAAATCGCTACCTCTCCATGACATTTTTCCCCTTACCAGGTCGTTCCAGACGATTTCTCGCCCATCGTCGATTTTGAAGCGAATCACAAAGCTACGTCCTTCGGCTTTGTAGGCTGCTTCTTGTTCTGGTGTCAGGTTGCGGTGACGGTTATCGTAACGGGGAGCTTCACCTTTAGCTTTTTGGGTTTCCCGTAATAGGTCTAGTTCTTCTGAGGTAGTGTAGCAGCGATAAGCCAATCCTTGTTCTAGAAGTTTTGCTACCGCTTCTCTATACATATCTAGGCGTTGGGATTGAAAAAACGGCCCTTCATCCCAGTTCAGCCCCAGCCAACTCAAACCAGCCAGAATATTTTCTGTGTATTCGGGACGCGATCGCTCTAAATCTGTATCTTCAATTCTCAGAATAAATTTCCCACCGTGGTGGCGGGCAAATAACCAGTTAAATACAGCGGTTCTAGCTGTACCAATATGTAAATTACCAGTTGGACTCGGTGCAATACGGACTCTAACAGTCACAGTTAATTCTCTCTTTCACGAAGCATGATAAATGTAGCTTATACCAAGCCCTCAGTCCTGAGTTAATAAACTAAGGTGTATACGCAAATATCCCCAGTTAGACATATGTGATGTACGGGGATTCAAAAAACATAACTCGATGTTAGAACGGGACTGACGGGGCTCGAACCCGCAACTTCCGCCGTGACAGGGCGGTGCTCTAACCAATTGAACTACAGTCCCTTGATTGGCAACTTTGTTATTATCTCTATTTTCTTTCTACTTGTCAAGTACTTTGGCAGTGAAATTGAAAAGTTTTTTTCGCGTCATGATATAAAGTCCAAAAAACCCTAAAAAACAGGAGAAAGTGTGGTTTTTCGCGCTCATAGCGATGTGGGGAAAGCCACTTGCTTGAGGATATTCATCGGCCCTTGGTTTTTGAGGATTTGCATTTCTGTTTCGTTGCGTACCAGCAATGCACCCGCAAATCCTAAAGAGTTTACAGAAATTGAAGCAAAATGTTCCTGCGATCGCGGTACAATTATCATCCATTCTTTTGTAGCTAAAAGATTATAAGCACCAGATAATTTATTGCCGTTGACTATATTTAAACCCACACTACTTAATAAACCGTAGTAAAGCTCCAAAGTCTTGGCTGCGGCTACAAGCGGCGACTGGGCCCAATGGGGATCTAGTAATGCAAAAGCGTGTACAAAAGGCAGTTCTGGTATAGTTGCGATCGCGTTGGGAAATTTGGCTGATTTAAGTAACAATTCCATAGGTGTTTGCATCCCTGATGCTGATAATGGTAAAGGTACTAATTGTAAATGCTTGTGTCGCTGGCTGGCTCCGGAAATCTTACCGCTGTTGTAGAATGCCAAGCCATCAAAATCAGCTAAACAGGCCCACATAGCTGTAAAGTCTTCTAAAGTGAGTAAACTTTCTTGTTCTTCAAAAGCACGGGTAATGATTAACAGGTGATAGTCAACAACATTGAATTTATTCAAAATACAGACATGAGTATCAGAAATATCCGCCACATATAAATCCTCTTCATAGGGAAGAAAAGGATTAAAATCCTGAGTAGAAGTGGTTTTTTTCTGCTGTTGCTGCTTGGCTGCATCCTTGCGTTCTAGGTTAGATAAAATACGTACCAAGAAGCTCACCCCATCTTGCTCAACAAATTCAAATTTTGTTGGTATTGATAGCAACGCCCCGCATTTTAAAGCGTGTTCAGTTGTTTGTTTGACACTTGTCCATAAAGTACCGGATTGCAGTAATATTTTTGGCTGTGACATAATTCAGTGTCTAATTTTCTGCGCTACTGATCATCTATTGCTTACCAAGCTTCTTGGCGAAAACAGGGAACAAGCAGTATTTATTTTCGTTCCCTGTTAATTGTTGATTTAAAATATTATTTCATTTAACTCAGCAAACATCTCTTCCAGCATATCTTCCATAGTTTGCCGATTCATGTGACGCAGCACCTCTGGCCCTCCCAGAAATTCTTTGATAGTCATTTTTTGTTCTCGAAATTTCTTCACAAAATCACGAATAGCAGTAATCACCTCAATCTCAGATTCAACTTGTGCCAACATTTGAGTAATCGGATCTATTCCCTCTTTCACAGCTTTGCGACAATCAGAAACCATTGCGCCTTCTGGAGTAGTTTTCACCAAGCGCAATTCTTGTTTCAATTTTTCATATTGAGTTTTGAGTAATTCATTTTGCTGTTCTATACGATTGCATGTACGAGTTAAGTCATCCTCACTATTAGTATCAATTAACTCTCCCACCTGATGTTGCTGTTCAATTTCCAACAATCTCGCCAAATCACCTTCTTGGTAAGCCTTGTTGATTTCTTTCATGATTTCTGTATGACGCATTTGCGTTTCGTCATCTTTGACTTTATCCGGGTGAAATATTTCAGCTAAACTCAAAAATGTCTGGCGAATTTTGCGGGCGGAATCTGATTTATTTTTAGCAGGAATATCTGGTGCTGATTGTGATGCTTGATAGTGATGATATTCTTGATTCGTCTCGCCAAAAAAACCATCTTCTTGCTCATCGTCTGCAAATAAGTCATCTAATTCTGTATCTTCATCTTCATCTTCTTCATCAGTTCTTGGTTTGGGGCTGATAATTCCCGCTAACTGGAGTTGATAATAAACTGTTTCAACATCTTTTTTGCTTTGTTTCCCAAACTTTCTGACAGCAAAAATTTCCGCAAACAAAGTATGAATTTCTCGGTCAATATCTACTACTTTTTGGAAACTGGGACTACACCGATGAAATATATCTGTGGCTAAAGAACGCATTTGTTCAACAAAATTGTTGAGTTCAGTCCTTTTTCTCTTAATTTGTTTCAAAAGCCATTGATGTTCTTTATCTAGGGCTTCTAGGCGGATATGGAGGGATGAAAGCGCCAGTGATGCCGTGGAATTGCTACTGTGTGGGGATGATAATTTGCGTGGCATGGGATGATTCAGTGGGAATGAGCTTAAAAGGCATAAGACCGTTAAACCTTATACAGATCCTACAGCCATACAGATTTTACAACCGAAACATCAAGATGAATCAGTCAATACTTGGGCTACTTAGTGGTGCAGAAAAGTCTTGAACCGCTTGTATACCAGGAGTCTGACTGA
>NZ_CAWUDM010000203.1:0-3837 GCF_963920855.1 Nostoc sp. CCY0012
CCCCTGCCCCCCTGCCCCCCTGCCTCTTCTCTCCGCGCCTTTGCGTCTTTGCGTGAAAAAAATCATCCCCTCAATCAACAACACCCGATACTCAAACCATTAACATTAAAAGCATCAGCCCATATACCCACTAACGCACCTTGCCATCCATGCCTCTGTCGCGCATAGTCACGCTAATTGTTGGTTTAATCGTCATTTTGGGATTAAGCCTCTGGCTGATTGATTCTCTCTCTCGGCTTTACTGGCAGTTGTCTTATTCTCCACTGCTGGGCAATTTGCTGTTGTTATTGCTGGTGGTATTAATCGGGGGCTTGGTTGCAGCTTTTGTTTATTACGTCTTAATACTGCAAGCTGGGGAAAAGCGATCGCGTAGTCAACGCCGGCGAGTAACTGCGGCAGAAATTCCCGCAGCTAAGTCTGATGCTGCTTCCACAACTCTCCAGGCTGTACGGCAACAAGTAGCCCAAATTCAAGATGAAGTAGCAAAACAAGCTTTATTAAGTAAATCGCGGGAAATTGAAGTCAATTTAGCCCGTGGTGAAATTCAAGTAGTGGTTTTTGGGACGGGTAGTGCTGGCAAAACTTCTCTGGTAAATGCCATTATGGGGCGCATGGTGGGGCAGGTAAATGCACCAATGGGGACTACCCAAGTCGGGGAAACTTATTGTCTGCGGTTGAAGGGCTTAGAACGCAAAATTTTAATTACCGATACACCAGGGATTTTAGAAGCAGGTGTGGCGGGTACGGAACGGGAACAACTAGCGCGAGAACTGGCGACATCAGCTGATTTACTGTTGTTTGTAGTAGATAACGACTTGCGCCGTTCTGAATATGAACCATTACGGAGCCTAGCAGAAATTGGCAAGCGATCGCTCCTAATTCTTAACAAAACAGATTTGTATACAGATGAGGATAAAGAGTCGATTCTCGCCCGGTTACGTCAACGCGTGTTGGGATTTATTGCCCCCAATGATGTCGTGGCCATCGCTGCTAATCCCCAATCTGCACAGCTAGAAACTGGCGGAACTTTCCAGCCAGAACCAGATATTATCCCTTTACTGCGGCGAATGGCAGCGATTTTACGGGCTGAGGGTGAAGATTTGGTGGCAGATAATATTCTCCTGCAATCGCTACGCCTGGGAGAAGAAGCGCGCAATCTCATTGATGCCCAGCGTCGCCGCCAAGCTGACAAAATAGTTGACCGATTTCAGTGGATTGGTGCTGGTGTGGTATCAGTCACGCCTCTACCAGTGGTAGATTTATTAGCAACTGCGGCTGTCAATGCTCAAATGGTAGTGGAGATTGGCAGGATATACGGCTGTGAACTAAATATGGAACGGGGTAAAGAGTTGGCCCTTTCCTTAGCCAAAACCATTGCCAGTCTCGGCATAGTTAAAGGCGCAATTCAATTAATATCTACCGCTTTGCAACTCCATGTGGCTACTTTTGTCGTGGGTAGGGCAATTCAAGGCGTGACAGCAGCTTATTTAACGCGAATTGCTGGTAAAAGTTTTATAGAATATTTTCGTCATGACCAAGATTGGGGTGACGGGGGTATGACAGAGGTAGTCAAGCAACAATTTAAGATGAATCGCCGAGATGAGTTTATTAAGGCTTTTGTCCAAGAGGCGATCGCCCGTGTGGTAAAACCTTTAACAAGTAACTCTGAAGTGATCGAAGAGGAAAATGAGGGACTAGAAAATAGAAATCAGTAATATATTATAGTTAATTATAAGTAAAAACACTTAAAAAATTTCGTGCTTCATAGCTGATTGACGTTTTTATGTAATTGCAGTATTAAAATAGTTAAAAAACTTTAGTAAAAATACTGAAACAGTAAAAAGTTTTATTTTCGGCTACAACGCTGTAATGATTTATTCTCAAGGCATTCCGGAAATTAATAACCAGATTAGAAAATCTATATTAAGGACTTACTCAGTAACAGCTCATGAACCACTACATGATCGGTAAAGTACTACAAGCACGTTACCAAGTCATCCAAAGCCTCGGTGCAGGCGTATTTGGACAAACATACATTGCTGTAGATAAAAATTATCCAGAAAATGCCCGATGTGTAATTAAGCAGCTTAAAGGGAGTAGTTGCCAAACCAGTTACTTAGACCCCTTAAGATTATGTTTTCTCACCGAAACAGCCACCCTCAAGCTGCTGGGAAGCCATCCCCAAATTCCCGAATTTATTACTTGCTTTGAAGAAAATGAACGTTTCTACTTAGTGCAAGAATTTATTGAAGGACACTCATTAGCTGCGGAACTGCCCATAAATCAATATTGGGGATGTATTTGGTCGGAAAGTGAAGTTATAGAATTATTACAAGATATCCTGGGTATTTTAGAATTTGTTCATTCTCAAGGCTTTATTCATTGCGACGTTAAACCAGAAAACTTAATTAGACGTACAGCTGATGGCAAGTTAGTTTTAATTGATTTTGGTTCCATCCAGTCAGTTGATTTTGGTTTAGATGGGGAATTACCAATTTATCGGATTCCCGTCACGTCACTGGGTTACATCCCACCAGAACAATTTATTGGTCAAACACAACCCAATAGTGATATTTATGCTTTAGGGATGATTGGGATTCAGGCTTTAACAGGGCTAGAACCACTGCAATTAAAAGTAGATACTCACACTAATGAAATTATTTGGCGGACTCAAGATACACCAGTTAATGATTATCTCGCTGCTGTTCTCAGCCAAATGATCCGCTATGATTGCCAAGACCGTTTTCAGTCTGCAAGTGAGGTACTGCGAGTCCTCAAGCAAATGCAACGGGAAACTCCAACACCCCCAACTAAACCACAGGAGAATACAAATCAAAATAAAATAGTTCCTAGTGAAAACTCTCCCCAAAAATCGATATCGGGGCAATCTTCACTACTCACAGGAATGACAGTAGGATTGGCTGCTAATTCTTTGTTGATGGGATTGGGAGTATATTCTTTAATGAATAATTCTCCAGCCTATTCGGAAACAGAAACTTTATATAAAGCGACAAAAGAATATCAAGCAGGAGATTTGCAAAGGGCCCTGGCTTTAGCTAAATCAATTCCGGCTCACAGTAATGTTTATCCAGAGGCTCAAGCCACCATTGAAGAATGGCAACATCAATGGCGATTTGCAGCCGAACAATACTTAATAGCTGAACAAGCTTTAAATGAGGGTAAATGGTCAGATGTTTTAAGTGTTGCGCCTAAAGTACCAGATATTTTATATTGGCAATCAAAAATAGACAAAATGGTGCAACAAGCCCACGTTAATATCGAAGCACAAACACAAGATTTATTAGCCAAAGCTTACGAAAAAGCCATAGATAGAGATTTCTCCACTGCTATTGAGTATCTGAGTCAAATTCCCAAAGAAAGTTCTGCGGGTACATTAGTGCAAAAAAAGTTAGCTGAGTACAATCAAAAGCGACAAGTTAGAGCAGCTTATTTTTTACATAATGCTAATAAAAAAGCAGCTATGGGTGACTTGAATGGTGCTGTGAAGTTTCTCCGCAAGGTTCCTAAAAATACTCCTGTATATGCTCAAGCTCAGGATAAGCTGAATGAATATACTCAAAAACAGGGGCTACATAATCAAAGTCCAAATGTTGCTTTAAATGCTTTGGTTTCTCACAACTCAACAATAAAAACGGAAAATCATCTGCAAGAAGTAAATATTAGGTAATTTGCCATTTTTTAGTAATGAGCAATTGGTAATAAAATATTAACCAATTCCAGTAATTGATGTTTAAATTACCAAGTATACGTCATATTATTTTTAACCCACATTCCGCACCCACAACTGTCACACCCCAAAGAAACGGATATATCTAG
>NZ_CAWUDM010000204.1:0-3632 GCF_963920855.1 Nostoc sp. CCY0012
TCAGTCAGACTCCTGGTATACAAGCGGTTCAAGACTTTTCTGCACCACTAAGCTTCCTTAGTGACAATTCAACCCGTCGGCAACCGGACACCTTTGTTCTGCGTTCACCCGATTGGTGGTAACGTTCTGTGTTATGCGGATTTAGCACGTCATTTGGGACGGGAACAACCGTTCTATGGCTTGCAATCGCTTGGTTTGAATGAAAAACAAGCACCTTTAACTCGCATTGAGGATATGGCTTTCCACTATATTCAGTCCCTGCAAAGCATTCAACCCCAAGGCCCTTACCAAATCGCAGGGTGGTCTTTAGGTGGCGTTGTTGCTTTTGAGATGGCACAGCAGTTATATCAACAAGGTCATGAAGTTGCTTTACTGGCCTTAATAGATTGCTATGCACCCATTACTAACAATATGCCTCAAGAAATTGATGAGGCTTTATTAGTAGCTTCTGTTGTCAAAGACTTAGGGGGAATTTTTGGTAAGGATATATCAGTTTTAGTTGATGAACTACAACCACTCATTTTTGAAGATAAAGTAAACCATATCTTAGACCAAGCAAAAAAGGTCAATATTTTGCCTTCAGAATTTGGGTTGCAACAGATGCAGCAATTACTACAAGTTTTTCAAGCAAATCTGATGGCTAAATATAAGTATATACCCAAGCCTTATACTGGTCGAATTACCCTCTTCTGTAGCAGTGAACAAATATTAGAAGGAACAAAAGCTCCGGAATTTGGGTGGAGCAAATTAGTAACTGATGATTTAGAAATCCATGAAATTCCCGGCAATCATTATACTATTCTTCAGGAACCTTATGTTCAAGTTTTAGCTGAATATCTGGGATATTATCTGAAAGGAATTTAGTTAACGATTCAACAGGTGAAGTAGTATTTGCAGCAGAATTAAAGCATAGAGGATTTGCTATCCGGGATGCTTTAACTTCGAGAAGACAACTGCGTAGAAGTAGAAGGAGTAGAAAAACCAGATATCGTCAGCCAAGGTTTTTAAATAGAACTCGACTACAAGGTTGGTTAGCACCAAGCCTACAAAGTCGTGTTGAAAATATCGAAACCTGGGTAAATAGGTTACAGAAGATTGCCCCAATTCAATTTATCAGTCAAGAACTGGTTAAGTTTGATCTGCAATTAATTCGTCATCCTGATATCCAAGGTAAAGAATATCAACAAGGAGAATTAGCCGGATACGAAACTCGCCAATACCTGTTAGAAAAGTGGAATAGAGAATGTGCTTATTGTGGAATCAAAGATATCCCACTTCAAATTGAACACATACACCCTAGAGCGAAAGGTGGGTCAAATTCCATCACTAACTTAACTTTAAGCTGTGAGAAATGTAATATCAAAAAAGGTATAAAAGATATTAAGGACTTTCTCAAAAAAGACCCAGTTAGATTGAGTAAAATTCTCAATCATGCTAAAAAGCCATTAGCTGATGCAGCCGCAGTAAATACTACTCGGTTTGCACTGCTAGAAACGTTAAAAGCAACTGGTTTACCGACAGAAACTGGTTCTGGGGGATTGACCAAGTTTAACCGTACTCAACAAGGGTTAGACAAATCTCATTGGCTAGATGCTTGTTGTGTTGGTGCATCAACTCCAATACTCAAAATCAAAGGTATTAGACCTTTGTTGATTACTGCCAACGGGCATGGTTCTAGGCAGTCATGTCGGACTGACAAATACGGATTTCCTAGTCGTCATGTACCTAGACACAAGTTGGTTCAAGGTTTTCAGACTGGTGATATGATCAAAGCTATTGTCACTAAGGGCAAAAAAATTGGTACTTACATTGGCAGAATTGCTGTCAGAAGTACTGGCAGTTTTAATATTTCCACCAAAGATGGTTTAGTTCAAGGTATTTCTTACAAATACTGCACAACAATTCACAAAAAGGATGGTTATGGTTATGCAATCTAGATATTGTCTCTCCTTTCCTCTCGCCGCCAAGCTGAGTACAGCTATGGGGGGAGTCTCCAGGAGGGAAGATAGATGATTTTGTTGGATAATTCATCAATTAAATTGGTTCTTTGACACTCCCCTACCTGAGCAAGTTTCGCTAGGCTCACTTAGAGTTGAAACAAGTTGTTGAGAAAGCAGGGAATTTAAACTAACAGTCAAAAAAACAAGGGTATCCTACCTCCTTTTACCGTTACTAGCCCTTCCAGGATACCTTGAGAAGGGTTTTGTTGTAGGTGGGAAAGGATTTGGATCTAAGCTTGGTAGAACAAGTTCATTGTGGCGATCACCGCTAGTACCCTAGCTATCTAATTGGTATACAAAGCAGGTAAGCTGAGGAAAGCACCTAGCAGCAGTAAAAAATTAGTGATAGAAAAGTTGCCTCGCCATCGCCCAGAAAGAAAATTCAGTAATATCAAACGAATAGTATTAGAATGTTCACTCATCGAATGTGTCCATTGTGGAAAAGAGTTAGTATTACGCAGACCAAGGCATATGCGTAAAACCGTTCAAACAATGGATGGTGCAGTATTTGTGGCAGGCAAGAGTAAAGAATGTACCAATCCCAGTTGCACACATTTTGGTAAACATTATTACGCTACTGGCGTACTAAAATACAGCTTACCTTACAGTACCTATGGGCTAGACGTGCTGGCATTTATTGGTTGGCAACATGAACATGAGCATCAACAGTTGGCAGAAATTCGGCGCGCATTAAACCAGCGTGGTGTTGAAATTAACGAAAGCAATGACGGCACAGCTATACCGTCAATTTCTGGCACTATTGGGTGGAACGATGGCACATACACAGGATAAATTAGCTGCCACAGCCCGTGAACATGGTGGTTTGATTTGGGCAATTGATGCCTTACAGCCCGAAGGTCATGGAACCTTACTGTATGTATTGTACGAGGTATTAAGCGGTACGCCAGTAAGTGGAATTCAGTTACCACAAGCACAAGGACAACAGCTAATTGAGTGGCTGCAACCATATCAGAAGTTACCGTACAAAGTGTTGGCAACCTTAGCGTCGGACTTAGAAGAAGCGCACCAGTGGTTGCGACGAATTGCCGATTGTTTACGCTACACTGAGGACTCGAAACGTAACCCAGAGAACGTAACTAATATTATACAAACTCATAGTTTACCCTTAACTAGCCTTCAGGTTCGGCACGAAATGGAAGAGTTATTACAGAAATTTCAGCCTGACCCTCAACAAAATCCCGCACAGTTTGCCTTGAAGAAAAAGCTACAACGACTATGGGACAAATACGGTACTAACTTATTGCACTGCTATGATGTCCCTGGCTTGCCGCCAGATAACCTGAAAATGGAAGCTATGTTTAGCCGTTTGCGTCGCAATCAGCGGCGAATTAGTGGACGCAAGTCAACTGTTGAATTGCGCGATTTTGGACAATATCAAGTTCTCTTCCTAGCCGAAAGCGAAAAACAGTTACTTGCACAAATCCAACAAGTGCCTATAACAGAGTACAAAATTCAACGCCGTAGATTAGCCTTGTCCGAAGCCCCTCGTCAACAAAAACATCGCCTTCATCATGATCCAGTTAGCGCAATACAAAGTTTAGTTCATCAACATCAAGAAATTCTCTCTGTGCTTGAGTTTCAGGCTCTTTCATACCAATTAGATAGCTAGGG
>NZ_CAWUDM010000205.1:0-3425 GCF_963920855.1 Nostoc sp. CCY0012
TTAACAACTCCCTCAAATTCCAACTGATAAACCCGCTCCATATATTCTCTATCTATGGGTGTTTCTGGTACTGAAAAATTAGGCACTAAACCCAGGTAATAACCACCAATAAAAGCAAACATCACAGGCTGGAATTGGGCGCGTGATTGTGCTTTTAATTCAGTGTATTTAGCTCTTACCGCTTCTTTATCCTTGGCATGGGTGATTACTTGATTCCCCATGATTGCTTGTTCAATGACACCGTAGGCATCCAAGTCTCTGCCATCTTTACGGTAACGGTTGCCTAGTAGAAGCAAGCGTAAACACTTGCGGGTGTTTTGGTCTAATTCCTTAATGCCAATTGCCCCCAGATTAAGACTGTGGAGATTGACAAAGAATTTCATGTTATATTCTCTGCCCACAATCAGCACGTCAAAAAGTATTTGACCGAAATCAAAACCCAATTCCTCTGGTTTAACTTTGTTCAGTCTGGCGGATATGGTTAACCAATCATCCAGGATGATAACAAAAGGGGATAATTTTTGGCGATCGCTTTCAGTTAGTTCTAATCTGTCGTTGTATTCGTTCTGAATGTCTAAGAAGAAAGTTTTGGCATTTTCTAAGGCTTTTTCACCAATAAACCGAGTGACTTTACCCTGTTCCCGCAGTCCACAAAATGAGTCATTCTTAACTGCCAGCACTCTCATGTCAGCACCAGGGCAATTGGCTTTTACTTGATTAATATACTCACGGGTAATTGTGCTTTTGCCTGTGCCTGGGTCGCCACAAAGGGCGGTGCTACCATCTTCACGGGCGACACGTTGCAATACTTCTGAAATGGTATTGTCACCAGAGGCGATTTGTTGCTGTTCACTGCCATTCACCTTATCATCACCACGGGCTACATCATCCATTGATTGACCGGGCAACTGTGCCTGAGTGACGGCGGCTAATCTGGCTTGGGCTTCTGCTTCAGCCATTCGTCTAACCTGTTGCTGATAAATGGCTAACTCCTGGGGAGACATGGCGGCTAATTGTGCCTGTTTTACACGTCTGCCTTCTGACCACTGGTGAAAATCGTAGTCTAACTGTGCTGTGTGCGCTTCTTTGTGTAATCTCAACCCGTGCCACAGTTTAGAAATTAGCCAGTCGGTTTTGGTTGCTTCTCGGTACTCTGGTATCAGTTCTAAGAGTTTTTTAGTCCTGGCTTTACTCAAGCTGTATGCACCGAACATCAATACAGTTGCAGCTAATCCCCAAATCGGCTTATGGGGATTGCTGGGGGGAATTGTCCTCAGTCTAGTAGCTTTGGATGGGATAAAATTCCCCCGTTGAAATTCTGGGTTGGCTGGGGCATAAGTTTCGGCGTAAAACTCGGACTCTGGCATGACATAGCGTTTATCTGGGGTGCAGAATTTCTCTGGATATGTTGCTGTTTCTGGCTTAAAGCAATATTCAACCAGTGCTATTTGTGTGCCTGTAAACGACTTTGCACCCGTTACTATGCCAAAAATCGCCAAAATTGCCACTGTAATATTGTTGGCAGTGCCAGAACGCTTGTAGTCTTCAAACTTCTGTCTCATCTCCAATTCCTCAGAATGTAGACAATCGCCAGTAATCCCACACCCAATCCTCCAAAAACAAACCAGGAATCATAGCTTGGTGGCGTTGGTTTCACTTCGTATTCTTTCACTTCCTGGTAAAAGCGTTGTTTACCTGTCTTGGTAGCATTAGACACTATGCGATGTTCATCAAAGGCAATCCACAGGGCAGCGCCGACGCTAACAGTTTGGGCAGCTGCTACCAAGAAATCTTGGTCAATGTGGATTGTGCCGTCGTAGCGCAGTTTTGATAGGGTGTTGGCGAAAAACAACCCCAGGACAATACTGCCTAATGTGCCAGATGCGATCGCGCTAATTGAGAGAGAAGTTAGGAGGCTGACTCCCCCACTGGCAGCAAATACGCCTAAAAATGTGGATAAAGCTTTGTTGAGGAGTTGTTTATTGGCGAATACTTCCCTAATGGATTGTTCTAGGCGTTCACCGTCTTCATCTTCTGGTGTCTTGGTTTCTGGTTGTGGCGTACCCCATAGCGTAGGTGTGGATTGTTGATTGTCAGGCTGAAACTGCGACAATAATGATTCCATTTCGTTCATTTCTACACTCCTTTTGAACGAAAAAAGCCAGTGGTAGCGCGTCCACTGGCTTCTAAATTGCTAATGGCTAAATGCCCATGAAATTCTTAAATCCGTCCCAAACTTTACTCAGTCCAGCAGTGCGGCTGTAGTTTGGTTTGGGTATGCGGTCGGTCTTGGCTTCACTGCCCTTTGACCACAACGCAGAGGTGACGGCATTTTCGTAAGCTAAATCAGCTGCATCTTGGGCATCTGGTACTTTATTTGCTGCTTTTGCTAAGTCAGTTTCATACTTGGCTACTGCCATCAAATCAGCCGTAGCACCAGAGATTTGGATTAGGAATGTGCTGTGTGCGTGTCGGGTTGCTTCTGCTGTGGTGGCGTTGACGTGTTCGGCTTGCATCTCCACCAATTCATTTTTAAACCGTTGCTCACCTGTTTTACTGGTGTTGATGGCTTTCATGGTGGCCGTGCCGTGTTTCTGGGTGAGTTGCACCAGTTCGGCGTAGGCTTGGTTGATATCGCCTGTGGTTTCAATGATTTTGCGGTAGGCTTCCAATGCCTTGGGTAAGTTGGCTTTGGCTGTGTCAGATAACCGCGCCATATCTGAAATTTGGGTGATGGCAGTCTGATCCCCTTGCACTGCTTTGGCGAAATCTTCTGCACTCACACCGAACAATTTACCCATTGCGCCCAATGTACCGGGGGCAGTGCTGGGAATATGATTTTTTAAATTGGCAGTTCCATAGTTACGAGCCATTGTTTATCCCCTGTGATGTTTCAATTGGTTGACAATTGCATCTGCCAAGCTGAGATGTTCTCCAATGGTTAAACGCTGATTTATCGATTGAACTGTGCTGGCGATTTCGTCCACTTCCTGATTAGCTGGCATACTGCCCTTGGTTGTAACTTCTGCGTTGAGTAAGTTGGTAGTCAGTAGTTTGAGGATATAAAGCTTTTGCAGTTTGGTTAACTTCTCAAATGTGCTGCCATATCGCTCTTGCAGTTCATCTAAGAAGCTCCCATCTCCAGGGGTGACAGCGCAGTAATACCCTAACGGTTTGGTCATGTTGCTAAGATCCTTATGTGTCTGATGCGTAGATACAAGGGGGGCAATCGCTTGTGATTGGTAGTCTGGGCGATTGCTCTCCCATCACTGAAAAAATCCTGATCTTGTTGTGTCCACAGTGCAGGCTGTGGCTGACCATTGCAGAGTGTTGAAAAATTGGCTGACATCACCAACGGTTACGTCACAATCAATTTGCAATGCTTTGTACTGTGGATGCTGCCTAATTTGAGTTAACAATTGCTG
>NZ_CAWUDM010000206.1:0-3411 GCF_963920855.1 Nostoc sp. CCY0012
ATATAAGTATTTTAGCGATCGCTCTTCTCTTAAAAACTTTTTGGTTTACTGATTACCAGTGCAAAAGCCTTTTGTGGAACCCTGCACTACAGGAAATGAAATCATGGCTGTGATTTTCACAGAGTGCGAAAAATACGGGCTGGAACTGCTCGATGATGGCGTTTACCAGAATGACCAAAAACTGGGTGAAGTCGGTTGCACTGATGGTATTTGGTGGGCAATACGCACTAGAAGAAATCAGGGGCGTGTAGTTTGCGACTGTGTGATGGATGCTGTCTGGTGGCTTTCAATAACAGAGACTTCATCCACAACAAATAAATACTTGCAAAACCGACCGCTAGAACAACTGACTTCGGCTGAATTGCAACAGTTATTTGCAACAGCAGTTTAAGGGTTTAGGGGTGTGAGGGTGTGGGGTGTAGGGAAGAAGTTTGTACTACTAATTCACTCTTAACTTCAAAATCAATTCGTAAGAATTCTGACTCCTGACTCCTTACATCAATTCTTTCCCTTACACCCTTATACCCCTACCCCCTTACACCCCTATCTCTTCATTCACCGAATAAAACTATGCAACCCACGATATCAATCCCGCAAAACTGGGAATATCCCAGATTCACGCTAGGGCAACGCACAAAGCAAGGGTTAATAATCGGCATAGAATATAACCCTGCGAATACTCAACTAGCTTATCAATACGGTCACGGATGGCGGTACACGGTACTACCTAACAAAAATTCTGAGGAAGTCAGACATTATACCGATGACCAAATCCAAACGCTTTCTTTTGCAGAGATACAGCAGCAACTACAAGCTGAGATTGAAGAATATCAAGAACATATCAAAGCACTTCAACAGCAATTAGTAATTATCAATGGAGAAAGAAGCAATGGCTAGACCAAAGAAAAGCTGCTTCGGTTTAAATGCTGATAATTTATTGCATTCTCTGCGTGTTCGTGGTGGTTCTGCACCTTTGCACACTATCAAGTTTTCTAATGTTGCTATCCAATCATTGTTGAATCAAAAGCTCGTAAAAGTGCAAAACACTGGCTGCGGTTTTGTGTTGGAAATTAACGAGGAAAAGTAATTATCACATTTTGAATTTTGAATTTTGAATTACCTGAAGGGGTTGACAATGATGAACACTGAAATACAACTGGGTCTTTGTAACCCTCCCGAACCAGTTTACTTGTACGTCAAAAATGGTGAGGTAAGCGGTGAGTTTTTCCTTTGGTATCACTACGATATCGACAAAGATAAAACTATCCCTGTACAACAAAAGGGGTTGACTGGTTATCTTTCAGAATTGCGTTTGACTGCTAAAGAATACAAAGGAAAGGACAATCTCAAGCTAGATATTGTTGTTGCCTCTGACGAAGTTTATATTATCAGGACTGGCGTAGAAACGAATTTTGCGAAAACTTTTTTATTAGCAGCTTCACAGGTTTATGATTTTTCTAAACCCCTGATTATTGCTGTTACTAGCGGTGAGGAGAATACAGTTTTTTGTCGATTATATGATGCCTCTACAAAAGTAATAATTCGCAGAGAATGGAATCCCAATGCAGATTGGGGATCAATCATTGCTGAAATTCAATCTCGGTTGGGCGGAGCATATTCATCCGTTCCATTAATGGCAGAACAACAAATACATCCCCAAGATTTGAGGATAAAGCAGATTCGGACATTGCTTAATTATCCTCTGGATTTAGTTAGGGAATGGTTGGGATTCCAAGATGTTCGTAGTCCTAGCCAACTGCCTATCAGCAAGATAGACACTTTGGTAAAAAATATGTGCCTCGCTTGGGCTGCTCACAAGTTTGATCATTTCCCTGATGCTGAAGATTCATATCAACAACAAGTAGTCGATGCGGTTGCAAACGGGACTGATGAATTAACCGCAATTAAAACATGGATGCAGCAGGTACAAACAGCAAAAGTAGAGGCATCATGACCTGTATAGTTACTGCCCTAGAAAGATGCTGGTTTCTCTCTCCTCCTTGGGGTAAAGACATTCCCCCTGTTGAAGTTAATTTACTAGAACGAGTTTACCTCAAAAACACGAGAGCCTTTGGCTACTGCTGCGGTGTCCACTGGCAATATGACCGATGGATTTATGCAGTCGCTTGTGATAACGAAATTCTACACGCTACCCAACATCAAATCATTGGCACTGGTCGGTTACAGGCTACCACTGTGAAAAAACCCGCTTTTGTGTTGGGCGAACGAGTGATGTTTCGCTCTCATGATCATGCGACAAATCAGCGACTCGTTTGGGGGATTCGGTTACTCAATGGGACTTGGTTTTATGTTGTCGAATTGCAATCGCCTGTTTTAGCCCAAACACCAGATAAAGTGAACCGATTTTCATTTGTCAACGAACAAGATTTAGTGCGGGTGAATGTCTAGTAATTTTTGCAAGTTAAACACTTTGTACTCCATTACTTAAGGAAAATGTCACAAATTGAAATAGCCCAGATTATTGGGCAAATTAAAGAAGAAATCCAAATCGACTCTAATGGCCAAGGGAAAGCCAGCATTAGGGCAACTGCCAGACTAGCAGATGTACAAGATTCTTCGCTTCGTCGTGCGCTTTTGAGTGCGGCACTAGAACCATCTGCATTGGCGAAAAGCCTTATCCAGCAAGGATTTACACCTGCGGCAATGGAATCATGGAGTGAGCAAGGAATCCCAGACATGGCTGTCGCCGCCATCGTTGAATATTACGCTTTTGATGCTGGCAGATATTGCAAACAGCAGTCCCGGCTAGTGTGTAAGGCATTTAACAGGATTGGCGTTAGAGCATGGATGCAGGATATCACTGGTTGGACAAAACCCACGACTTCCAATGAAACCGCAATGACTCAGGTGCAATTACTAGCTGCCATCGCTCAAAATTTAGCAGAGCAAGAACAGCGTTTGTTGGAGCAACAACAGCAACATACTCAAGTACTTGCAAGGCTTAAAGCAGTAGAAATTGAACAAGATCGTTTCAATACTCCATGTGGCCATAAATACAGTGTTGTTGGTTTCGCCAATCTTCAAGGTTTAGAAATATCCGTGAAAGAAGCGAGTGCTAAGGGAAGAAAGGCAAGTGCATTGTGTCGAAAACAAAATATCGAAATCGAGCGCATACATGATCCGCGCTTTGGACGAGTTGGGCTGTATCCCGAAAGTGTGCTGATCGAAGTTTTCTCCAATGATGGTTAGAGAAGTTTTTCGCGCACCCAAGCCCGAATACAGCACTTCGGCAGGCTGGGGCTTTCTTCAGCAAAAAGTCCAATTCCCCAGTCAAAAAGTAAAAAGCAACCGTACACAAAAGCGCCACGATTGCAGGAGGAAAATAAGTTGTTTAGTCAATACTGTAGCCAAAAAAAGAGTATAAAAAAAAGGGCTGATGTAGTAGAGTTA
>NZ_CAWUDM010000207.1:0-3357 GCF_963920855.1 Nostoc sp. CCY0012
AGGGGAGTTAGTTATCAGGGTGCATCTACCAATTCATTCTTCTATTTGCAACTACCATTTTCCGGGAAATTATCGTAATTGTGTGTTTTGACATAAAAAAATCCCCCAACGGGTGTTAGCCAGTCAGGGGAGTTGAAGATCAAGGTGCATCTACCAATTAAAAGTTCTAGGCGGATGCTGACTCATCCGGATAAAGTGATAAGGCCGAGGCCATAAAACAACTTGGTTCAGAAACTAACCAATCTGATATTTCTCTCGAATGTCTGCGTCAGCAAGTTGTACTCATACCCCAAGAACCATACTTTATAATCAACTGCTTGTTTGAGCTTCCTATTCCAAAACTCTCACCCAGATTAATAGCGATCGCAAATTGTGCAAGAGAATATTCAGGAATCTCCCCTGGTGGTAAGTAGTGGTGTGCCAAGCTGATTCCCTGTGACATTTTTCTGCCACTAGAAAGTATAGGCGGATGAGAGGAAACCTGTGCAAAAGGATTTCCATAGTTGGCATCAAGATCTAGTATTTCTTTACTTGACATCTTTCACCTCGCAACAATTAAGTGCCTAACTAGGCTAACTATTACTCTAGTAATAGGGATAAGACTTGAGTACTAGCGATATAAGAAACTAAAAGCATGATTAACTTGTCATAATGAAAAATGAGCATTAGTTGAGCGAGCGTGACCATCGAGTATAAAATTATGCTCATAATAGATGTCTAAACATCGAAAACAACCCTTTTGAACATTGTTTGAGCATTTATGCAAGCAGGATGGCTAGAAACCTTGATTTATGGAGTTTAATCAGGAATTTCACATTTCCGTAACCCCAGTAGGGCAAAATGATTACCTGGTACGAACAGAACGCGTTGCGCCTGGGGTGCCATTGGCAGAAGAACTGGTAACTTGGCCTGTAGCTGAGTGGTTGACATCTGCTGGACATTTAATGAATGATCCATTGAAAGCAGTGTTGCAAGGAGAAGCCATCGCCAGAAACTCTGTCAACCTAGTGGCATTGGGACAGCAATTTTATAATGCGCTGTTTCAAGGTACTTTGCGAGACAGTTGGATTACTGCTCAAGGTATTGCCCAGAATCATCAACAAGTACTGCGTTTACGTTTGGGTTTAAAAGACATCAGGTTAGCACGTCTGCCGTGGGAAGTTATGCACGCAGGCGATCGCCCTTTGGCTACTGGCCCTTATGTGGCTTTTTCTCGCTACCAAAGCGGAATTATGGCTCCATCTCGATTGCCATCCAGAAACAGACCAAACCCAACGGCAACAGGTGGTGTGAAAGTCTTGATGGTGCTGGCTTCCCCTCCTGATCAAGTCCGCCTCGATCTGCTCAAACAAGAAGCTATTAAACTACAAACAGAGCTACAGCGTCAAACACCAAGAGCCGACGAAAGAGGTCAGTATCTTCCAGAAATTGAACTCACCCTCTTAGATCAACCAGGGCGAGAAGAATTGACGCAAGCTTTAGAACAAGGAAGATACCAAGTTTTACATTACTCAGGTCATAGTAACTTAGGGCCGAACGGCGGAGAAATTTATCTTGTCAGCAGAAGAACCGGCTTAACAGAAACCCTCAGTGGCGATGATTTAGCAGGCTTGCTGGTCAATAATAATATTCAAATGGCAGTGTTTAACTCCTGTTGGGGTACATACACAGCTACATCAGATCCCGTGGGAGATATGACAGGTGAACGTAACCTGACCGAAAGTTTAGTCAGGCGCGGGATTAAAAGCGTTTTGGCTATGTCAGAACGTATTCCCGATGAAGTAGCACTAACACTGACACAGTTATTTTACCGCAATCTCAGTCAAGGATATCCCATAGATTTATGCGTAAGCCGGGTACGTCAGGGGTTAATTTCTGCTTATGGTTCTCCCCAATCCTACTGGGCATTACCAATTTTATATCTTCAACAAGATTTTGATGGTCTGTTGTCCCCAGGCACGTCTTTAAGTGCCGAATCAATTAATGGATATAATCAGAATCCCCCTGTGAAGGTAAATCCCACTGCTATGTACTTGGCAATGGCAGATGAGACAGATATACCTTTACCAGTGGAAGAGATGATGCCCTCTGGCTTAGGTCATGACCTTTCAGGGATGGATTGGCTAGGGGAGGAGACATGGGGCGATCTAGTTGATGAAATTGAGTATGATGATGATCCTAATTACGCAGAAGATTCAGCGCTAGTTTCAGATTTGTTTCGTCAGCTAGATAACCAAAAAGCAGCAAATGAGCAATTCCCTGACAGTGAAGAATTTGTAGAACCAATTAGAGATCATGATTTTCCAGAAGAACAGACTTCCGAACAGATTATTCCCCTGAATAGACAAGTAAATTTATGGGGAGACATCCCAGACAACATCACCGAAGCTACCCGCAATTTTCAACAAGAAACAGAGACTAATCCCCTCAGGCGATCGCAACCCCCATCAAGACTGCGACCCCCAGATCGTTATCAGCTAAGACTATGGCCTGTGTTGGGTATTCTAGGAGCCATTGCGATCGCCTCCTTAATCGGCTGGGGTTGGTGGTGGCGAAATCAGCAAGTCTCTGTATTACGTGACATCCCGCCCATTCCTACCCCATCTCTACCCGCCCCCGAACAGCCGCCTATCGACATCAACGAATCGCCCACAGGAATAGTCACCACCACAGCTATGGAAAAAATCAGCCAGGGAGACTTACCCTCTGGTTTAGAAGCGGTAGAAGTACTACTCAATCGGGGGATACTTCCTGCGGCTCAAGCCTCTCTAGACTTAGTACCACCAAAGCAAGCAGATGATCCCGCCGTTAACTTTTTGAGAGGGCGATTAGCATGGCAGTTTGTCCAGATAGGAGACAAAAAATATAGTATTGATGATGCCCGTCGTTATTGGGAAAGTGCTGTTAAATCTGATCCAGATTCAGCTGCGTATACTAACGCTTTGGGATTTGCCCACTACGCAGAAAGCAATTTAAATCGAGCTAATGACTCTTGGTTCAGAGCTTTAAATTTAGCTCTCAACCAGCAAAATACAGCTTCTACTACACCAGTATCTTCTATACAAACAACAATACCGCAAGAAGCTTTAACTGCCTACGCTGGTTTAGCTCTGGGGCTATATAAATCTGCATATAATCAACCTGCTAATAATAAACAAAGACAATATATTAATGAAGCCATCAAATTACGGCAAATGGTGATTAAGGATGATCCTGTAAATTTCCAAATCAATCAATTAAGTCAAAATTGGTTATGGACAGAACAAGCAATTAAAGATTGGCAATCACTCCTGCGAGCAGAGAGTTGAGGGAGATGAAGGAGATGGGGTGATGGGGTGATGGGGTGATGGGGTGATG
>NZ_CAWUDM010000208.1:0-3220 GCF_963920855.1 Nostoc sp. CCY0012
TCAGTCAGACTCCTGGTATACAAGCGGTTCAAGACTTTTCTGCACCACTAAGCTTTTACAGTCAAGAGAACAGTTGAAGGAACAAAAACAGCAGCTAGAAGCCACTTTAAAGGAACTTAAACAAACTCAAACTAAACTGATTCAAGCAGAAAAAATGTCGAGCTTAGGACAGTTAGTTGCGGGAATAGCCCATGAAATTAATAACCCAATTAATTTTATTTATGGCAATATAATTCATGCCAATGATTATATTAAAGAGTTATTGAATTTAGTTAATCTCTATCATCAAAACTATTCTGTGCCAGCAGAGGATATTCAAAAACAAATCAAAAAAATAGACCTCATTTTTCTGCTTGAAGACTTACCTAAACTCATGACTTCTATGCAAATGGGGGCAGATCGGATTTGCGAAATAGTACTTTCTTTACGAAATTTTTCTCGTTTGGATGAAGCAGAAATTAAACCTGTGGATATCCATGAAGGAATTAATAGTACTTTAATGATTTTACATAGTCGTCTCAAGGTAACTAACGATCGCCACTTTATTCAAGTAATTAAAGAGTACGGCGAATTGCCACAGGTGGAGTGTTATGCAGGACAACTAAATCAAGTGTTTATGAACTTGCTGAGTAATGCCATTGATGCAGTTGTCTCTCGCTGTAAGTCTGAAGTAATCAATGAGGAAACTCAGCTTCAGTTAATACCAGAGGAAGAAACAGAACTATCTTCTTTCATCCCCACTATTAAAATTCACACCGAAGTTATTTGTGATGCTTATGTGGCAATTCGGATAATTGATAATGGTACTGGTATGACTGAATTGATTAAAAAGCACATATTTGATCCATTTTTCACAACAAAACCTGTGGGTCAAGGGACAGGCTTGGGTCTTTCCATCAGCTACCAAATAATTGTTGAAAAGCACGGTGGCATGTTGGAATGTTATTCAGAGTTAGGCAAAGGAACAGAGTTTTTAATTAAGTTGCCAATTGTGCTTTCACATTAAAACTATATTTTTAGACTACATGGGTACATTGTCGCCGCTCACTTGACTCATAACGGCAGTTTAAGAGAATTTTTGTTCGGTCATGATTTGGCAGCAAGCTTCTGTTTATTAACACTTATTGAGTGAAAAGATAAAACAATGTCACAGTACCATATGGGAATTAATTTAGGGCATGAGCGCTCAGTGGCGATCGCTCAGGATGGAAAAATTGCGGTGGCTATTGAGCAAGAACGTTTAGACCGCCACAAACATAGTCCTGGTTATATGCTTCATGCTCCTGGTGTAGCAGCCCAAATGCAGATTCCCGCAGAAGCCATGCGTTATTGTTTGGATGCTTGTCACATCACTATGAGCGATTTGGCGACAATCACGGCTAATATGCCTGGTTATGATTGTGCGCCTGATATTCTGCGCCGGGTATTACCTGCGGAAATCACCGATAAAGTGATGCGAATTCCTAGCCATCACTTAGCTCACGCCTATTCTGCCTACTGGCCTTCAGGATTTGATGAAGCATTGATCTTGTCTGTAGATGCTACAGGTAGCACCACTCCCGCCCATTGTACCGAATCTTATACCCTCTATGAAGGCAGGGGACAGACAATTACAACGCTGCATAACGAAATGGTTGCAGCTCATTTAGCTCAACTTTCCACCCTCGGCTTTGTTTATGAGTACATCACTCGCAAAGCTGGGTTTGTGACCAAAGTTGGCGATAAAATTCAGCACGCCGAAGCTGGCAAACTCATGGGTTTAGCTCCCTACGGCGGCGACCAAATCAATTGGCATTCTTGGATTCGGACTGTAGAAGATTCTTATAGCCTGAAAATTTCTGCCTACGATATCTTTTTGGAAGTCGCGGCACTAGAAAAGCGTTATGACAATGGTGAAGGTAAACCGTACCTACGTCCTTATTTAGTTGACCTCGCCTATAAGGTGCAAAAAGAATTAGAACAGGCACTATTGCATATTGTCGGTTTGGCTATCAAACGTACCGGACTGCGAAAGCTATGTATTGCAGGTGGCGTAGGCTTGAACTCTGTAGCTAACTACCAACTTTTACGCCAATTACAACTGGATGATATTTTTATTTTCCCCGCAGCTGGAGATAGTGGCATTGCTGCCGGTTGTGCTTTATGGGCATACCACACTGTCGGCGCGGGACAAAAGCGCGTATCTCTGACACGGGCTACCCTTGGTCGTCAGTATAGCCGTGAGCAAATTACTCAGGCAATTCAACACTTCCAAGATTCTATTCAGGTGGAGGAGTTAACTACAGATGAGATGATTGCTCGTAGTGCTAAAGCCCTAGCACAAGGCAGTATTGTGGCTCGCTTTGAAGGTGGTGCCGAGTATGGGCCACGAGCTTTGGGACATCGGTCAATTATGGCTGACCCTACCTTTAAAAGAATGAAAGACATTTTAAATATGCGGGTCAAGTTCCGCGAAGCATTTCGTCCCTTCGCACCGGTGATTCCTGTAGAAGCAGTTTCTCAGGTGTTTGAGCAGCAAGTTGCCGCCCCGTTTATGTTACTTGTACCCCCACTGAAGCCAGAATATCAAGAGAAACTACCAGCCATTACCCATGTAGATGGTACAGGACGGGTGCAAACAGTTACAGAATCAGAAAATCCCTACTTTTATCGACTTTGCTACAAATTGGTGGAAGAACGCCAGGGGCCGCCGGTGTTACTCAACACCAGTTTTAATGTAGCAGGTCAGCCAATTATCGAAACAACATTAGAGGCGATCGCCACTTTTCTGGGTACAGATATTGATTATTTAGCAATAGAGAACTTTTGGATTTGTAAACGACACGTACCTGTGCGTAGTTATGAAGAGCATCTGACAAAGGTTGGTGAAGTTGTACTACCTCGTGGACTACCCCCCCATGCACCTGATGTGACTGATTTAATGGCAAAACTAGACCGGGCCTTATTCTTTGGTGAGACTGTGGGTTGTCCTTGGACTCCAGAAGAGTTGCAGGTACTTTCTGCCCAGGGCGCTCAATATAAAGAAACCAGCGAACTGTTTCCAGAAAATCCCTTCATTGGTTCATTGCAGACAAAGCTTTCTAGTGATGTCATTCTACTACTTGACCCGTTAAACAAATCGACTCTGGTCGATCTCAAACAACAAGTACCCCCCTCAAGCTACACCTAGGGTGTTGATTTTGTGGGAGAGATGCTCAAAATTTTTCATGCAGTTTCTGTG
>NZ_CAWUDM010000209.1:0-3176 GCF_963920855.1 Nostoc sp. CCY0012
TCAGTCAGACTCCTGGTATACAAGCGGTTCAAGACTTTTCTGCACCACTAAGCTAAATCGGTTTCAAAATTCAAAAAAAAGTTCAAAAGCTCAACTACTTGCTTTTTAATTCTTGTCAGCAATTGGGTATCAGGCTGATTTTTGATAATCATTTTTCTATTCCTGTATTGGTAGAATCAAGCAAATATGATATTCATTCTATGTTTTGTAGACAATGAAAATTTTACTTTTGATACCATTAATTAACTATTTATGAGGTAGATTTTTAAGTGGCAAAGCAAAACAATATAGTCTAAATCATCACAATATATATCCGGCTTTACTTAGCTTACTTGTCTCTAAGAATATCATGATTTTCTACGTGAGTACATAACTTGTAAAGTATAATAATAATACAGCTTAAATCTTTTACTTTCCTTTATATTTATCCACATCTAGTTTGCAAAAAACTTATTTTTATGTAGATAATGATCGATATTATGGTAGTTCGGAATTATTTATGAAATCATAAGTAAGTTAGAATATGATAAATAACATAATCGTATTATCTATAGATGCTCTCAATATCAAAATTTTAAACATCAAATCCATATTTTTCTTTTAAGAAAGCTTTAACCTCATCGTTTGGTTCTTCTCCATAACAAGAACCAATAACCTTTCCATAATTCTCTATATCAATACTTTGAGTTGAATCGAGTGCTTTTGTGAACTTCTGCTCTAAGGCGGGTCTTACATAAACGAAATAATAAGCCCATCGGCCACTGCTATCTTTAGCTTTGAGTTTATGGATAAGATGGCCGCGTGCAGCAATAAATTTATTTTCATGGATATGACTATTATTTTTTTGCTTTAATGCATCTACATTACCTATGCCGATAAGACCTAAAAAGCAATGTTCAGGTAAATCATATTTATCTACATTATCCTGCGGATTATTTAATCCATTTTTAAATGCAGATATAACTTTATAATTACCTATAAATACTAAATACACTAATGCCTCGTCACGGTCTTCACGAGTGTACAAATCATCCTGAAAAATTTGCAACAACGGGTCTATCATTTCAGGTATAAAGCATCCTAATCTTCCCAATGCAATGGCAGTACGTCTTTTAGTTATGCTCGGTATATGTGAAGAAATTAATCTTTTGATAACTTTAATATCTTGCGGACAATTAGGATATGATGGTTTTGGTAATTTCCTATGAGGCTTAACTCCATCTGCCACAAGTACCCATTCGTAAATCCAATCTGCTTGAGCAAATATAGTTTTTTCAGGGGTACAAACACTCAAAATCAAAGCAGACCAACTTCGAGCATAAGCATCATGTTTTTCATTAATAACAACTTGTCGTAAGATGTCAAGTTCTTCATCGGTAAAGCTATAGGTTGTGTAAGAATGACAAGTTATGGCACTAGTTACCCATAAAAGAACCCATATAGCTATAGTGGAAACTGCATAATTATCTGCTGTTTCTTGTTGAACAGCTGCAAGTAATACTTTGATTACTTTACGCAAAATTGGTTGCGGTAAAAAATCTATTTTGGTAAAGCTGTTTTGAACTTGTGAACGATAGAATACTTCAACTAAATTCAATCCTGCGTCAATACGTTCTTCGACAGAGTATAAAATCGTGAACTTCTCCAACAAGGGTATTAATATTTGAGTAGCATTTTCTGCATTCAAAATGCTACCCTTTGTAATTACTATACTGGAAAAAATACAACCAATTTTGTTGCGATGAATATCACGATTTTGTACATATTGTTGTAATAATCTTGCAGACAATAGCTGTTTAAAGCGGGACTGCATCACTGAAAAAAATGCTTCGTCCATTAAAGTATTCAGTTTGTCAAAACCATCAAATTCATTGAAATTATCTATAGCTTTATCTATTATTAAATTAACTGTCTCTTCCTTCAAGTTAGGTTCTGCTACCAAGCATTGCATAGCAAAAATAGACAACGCACGAGCTTCTTTCGGTGGTCTATTAGCAGTTAACAGCATTAAAATTACGTCATCGGCTGTGACAAGACCGAAGTATTTCGATTGATTATTTTTTTGACTGAGTTTAAATATAAAAAGCCGCATAAACTCTTGCCAGTTAGGAGCGACAACTGGCTCAATTTTGGGAGTTGTGCCAAAATTTTCAATTTGTCTGTCTACAATTGGTATGTTATTAACTTTCCGAGATAAAGCATCCAAGATATCTAAAGTTTTTTGTTGTTGCTCTTTTTTGAGAGATTCTATTTCTTTAGTTATTCTTGTAATTTCTTGCCGACATTGTTCAATTTTTTTTGGTAATCCAAATCGTTGTTCTGCACTATCCGCAACAACCAGTTCTTTCTCGAAAAAGGCAAGTTTTTCTTGCCATGTAGCCTTTACTTGCGCTAGTTCACTTAATAAGCTATGTTCTCGATTATCTGCTGACATTACCTATCTCCGAACTATTTCTTTTATGTTCTCCCAAGTTTTGGACATCAATCCCTGGGTTTCCATCTCTAGTTCGTAAGAAGCGATCGCAGGAATTAAGGGTAAAACTACTTTCAATTTGGCTGACGCAGCTTTATCTTGTTTATCTAACTTGTCTCGTATTTCTTGTAGGAGATCAATCAATGCTGAAGGATAAGCATTAGAAGGTATTTGCTCGATAGATACAACAGCTTGTTCAACCTTAACGAGCTGGGTTTCTGCTTCCTCATCAGAGATGATAATTGCTTCTTGTGGGTAAAGTTCCCAGTACTCTGTCTCGTATTTCCGAATTGCTGGGATAATCTCTCGCTTAATGCGCTGCTTTACTTCAAAATTTGCAGATTTATTACTACTCATAATTAACTCTTTTTCAAATTCTCCTAATTTTTCGTAAAGTAAATCTAAAATATCTTTTAAATCATTTATTCTATCGTAATTGCTCATAATTTAGTCTGAATTTATAGTTGTTAAGGTAATAAAGTTTTGGGTGTTGCTGAATAAAGGGATGAATAAAAATTTCCAAGTATAGGTATATACTTGAAATTAATGAAGTAATAATTTAATTGAGTATCTCAGGGTTTCTTCTGATTTTAGAATAGCATAAGGTTTTTCAGCGTGGCAAATGCATCTAAAATCTTGAGGATTGATACTAGGGTGTTGACTTTGAGAGCTTAAGGGTGGTAGCTTCTCAGGCAAGAACTAT
>NZ_CAWUDM010000210.1:0-3134 GCF_963920855.1 Nostoc sp. CCY0012
TATTCACAATGCTTCTACAGCCATTGAACCCTCGTAATTTGGCTACAGTATTGTATTATGCATTCACCTTTTATGCTGACTCGAATACAGTATTATGTATGCAATATTGCATAAATAAGCATTGCAATATCGTCCTGATGTGCCGATGTATATTTGGGTTGCGCCTCGTCCTCCCTTTGGTTATGCCGAAACTAATGCGCGGCGTATCAAAGAAAGGATTCTTCAGAAAAACGAGATGACGGCCTATTTAATCCGGATCGATAAAGAAACGGGAAAACGGGGAGCGGAGAAAAATTGGGCATTGGATACCAGTTGTCAAATTGAAGCCCAACGCAATTGGTCAATTAATAATTTACGGGCTGACTTGCGATCACTCCTAGAAGAAATGGGCAATACGATTGTGCCAGCCGGAGATAGTGCTGATGAAGGGGCGCAGAAATGGATGAAGGCAGCCGGGATTGCCATTGATGAGGAGCATTATCGTAAAGTTGCCAACGCCAAAGATATCGACAGAAGGACTTACACCAGCAGACAGCATCAGGATTATCTCAAGCCAGAGGAGATTTTGGAGTGTGAAAAGTTCCGCATTCAGGACACCTACGGCATGAGCGTTACCCCGGAATTGGTGGAAAAAGATGACGGGGGAAGGCTGATTAAAAAGATTGTTGCGCTTGAAGCAATTTTGGCAGAACCAGGGGAAACAATCACTGATGACCAGGGAAGAGAATTTGTCACACCGCCTGCTGTGGTTGTTGATAGAGATAAGTCGGAGCGTGAACGTTTAAGCATCTGCACCGATTGGAGTAACCATTCTACGTCATGGCTCATGCGTCATCGGCTGGGATTGAGGACGGTGTTGACAGATTTGATGGATGGGATTGAAGTTACAGGTAATGAGGCAGTTGTTGAAGCGATCGCACAATTCTCCAAACGTAATACACCTCACATCAAGGGCATTCTCAACCTGACCATACCACTGGATGAATCACCAGTATGGATTTTGGGGCAGTATCTCGCGCAATTAGGTTTGTCTACAGAATCGCGGCGACCGCTTGAGGATGGTAAACGGGTGAGGTACTATCGTTTGAATACTGAAGATGTGGTGTTTGCTCGAAACGTCTTGGAGTACCGTCAACGACAGAGGGAAGAGAAGGAAAAAAGACGGCAGGAGGAGCAAGAACGTAATGCTGCTTATGCTGCCAAGATGCAGACACAGTATGGCATCGACACGCCGTCCACACCCCCCATTAATGAAGACGGGAATAATAAACGGGGGGGTGTGGACACGAATGAACAACTCAGTGAAGTCGCTTCGCTCCAATTCAAAATTAAAAATTCAAAATTCAAAATTAAAGAGATTAATGGGGGCTTATACCCAGAATGAATCAATTCCCAAATTTTTCTTATTCTTCATTTTGCATTTTGAATTTTGCATTTTGAATTCAAAAAAGTGATTCTTGGTGGAAGCGAGTTAAATATTATGCTCAGTTAGTTGCTCACCAGGTAGAAAGAGGGGTGGAAGTGGTTCAAGAAATACTCAGTACTCTAACCAGTGATCAGCGTTGGGGGGTGATACTGGAATTTGAGGAGGTTTGCCCAGAGGGTTTTGCTCAATTGGTGGCAGCTGCTCCCGATTGGGTTGAGTGGATGGGGTGAAACTCTTCTTCTAATTCACTAAAATAAACTGCGAAAATGTATATTTAGCAGTTCAACTATATCTTTAGTAATGTCAAAATTTGAGGAGCAATTGGAAAGTATTTATGCCAGCGATCGCATCTGTTGGCGTGAGTGGTTGTCAAACAATCATCTTACTTCGTCTGGTATATGGTTGATTTACTACAAAATCAAAAGCGGCAAACCAAGCGTTAAATACAGCGAAGCAGTCAAAGAAGCTTTATGCTTTGGTTGGATTGACAGTAAAGTCAAATCATTGGATGAAGACCGTTATCAGCAAATCTTCACCCCTCGAAAACCTAAAAGTGTATGGTCAAAATTAAATAAGCAATATATTGAAGAGCTAATTGAACAAGGCTTGATAACTCAGTCCGGTCTAGAAAAAATTCAAGTGGCAAAACAAGATGGCTCGTGGAACTCCTTGGATGCCATTGAAGCGTTGATAATTCCCATAGATTTGAAGCAAGCCTTAGAAGCAAACCCTTCAGCCCATCTTAATTTTGAGGCATTTAGTAATTCATTGAAGAAGAACATTCTATTTTGGATTGAGAGTGCAAAACGTCCAGAAACTAGGTTGAAGCGAATTAAGCAAACTATAATCGAAGCTGAAAATAATAAAAATCCATTGAACTGATGAGTTAATTTCATCAATTTAGAAAAAAATGTGCGAACTCTCAATGTGAATATTTTGGTCAACGCTACTTAGCTGGTGGTGTAATAAAGTATAGTTTGCCTAAATATCTTCTCTTTCAAAATTCGTTAATTTAATTTTTGTCAGTCCCCTGCTTCACAGGCAAAGCGACTTGGTTTGAGGTAGAATGGCACTACATTTTGTATTTAGTTCGGTAGGTTACTTCTTAACAAAATATATGATCAAGCGATCGCACTTCACCATTAGACACCGTTAGAATTTGACTCATTTTAATCAGCAATGTGGAACCATAATGCTCATTACCATAGCTATCTATTGCACCAAATTCCGAGGAGAGTCCACCGTACCCTGGATGTAGGTTGTGGGTTAGGTTTTTTCACGTGGAAACTGGCAAAGCAATCCGAAGTTGTGGATGCACTTGATGTTGATAGTGCAGTCTTAGCAGAGGCATCAATCCTTAATCCTGCTGCCAATATTTCTTACTTAAAGGCTGACTTTCTTGTAGCCGACTTACCAGAAGCAGATTACGATGTGATTGTGTTGATCGCTACATTACACCATATGGACATAGAAGCAGCTTTAAAGAAGATAAAATTGCTACTGCGCCCTTCTGGAAAACTACTAATTCTTGGGCTTTATCAAGAGAAAAGCCTGCTCGATTATGCTTATAGTACAATTTCCATTCCGCTCAACTTTGTATATTTGAAATGGCATCGAGGATCAATTGCCAGACAGACAACAGTTGCACCTACTGGTATTGAGCCGAGATACGTGTAAAAACCTGCAAGATGGTCTGGAAACCGTTGCT
>NZ_CAWUDM010000211.1:0-2946 GCF_963920855.1 Nostoc sp. CCY0012
CTTGTCCCCTTGTCCCCTTGTCCCCTTGTCCCCTTGTCCCCTTGTCCCCTTGTCCTACTCTCCTAACACCCAATGAACGAGTGTTCTCACACCGTAACCTGTGGCGCCTGGGCTGTTGTAACCGTTTTCTTTGTCTGTCCACACTGGGCCGGCTATGTCTAGGTGCGCCCACGGTGTTTCTTTGACGAACTGTTTGAGAAACAAAGCCGCAGTAATGGAACCACCAGCACGTGGCCCGGTATTTTTCATGTCGGCAATGCCAGATTTTAAGCCTTCAAAATATTTTTCTTCCATTGGCATCCGCCAGACTTTTTCCCCGGCGTTTTCGGCGGCTTTCTCTAATTGGGTAGCTACTGTGTCATCTTGTGTAAACAAACCGCCAATATCATCTCCCAAAGCGATGATGCACGCACCTGTGAGGGTTGCTAAATCAACGATCGCATCTACTTGCAATTTTTCGGCAAAGACTAAGGCATCAGCTAAGGTTAAACGCCCTTCAGCATCGGTGTTGTTGACTTCGATAGTTTTGCCATTTGATGCTTTTAAGATGTCACCTGGGTGCATAGCGTGACCGCTAATCATGTTTTCGGTAGCGGCTGAGATAAAGTGAACTTCTACATCTGGCTTGATTTGGGCAATGGCTTTGGCTGCACCTAAGGTGGTAGCTGCACCTCCCATGTCCATTTTCATGGTTTCGATGCCACTACCAGCACCTTTAATGTTCAAGCCACCGGAATCGAAGGTTAATCCTTTACCAACTATTGCTAATTTGCGTTTGGGTGTCCCTTCTGGTTTGTAGGTGAGATGAATGAATTTTGGCGGTAAGTCAGAAGCTTGGGCCACTCCTAAAAATGCACCCATGCCCAGTTTTTCACAGTCTTCGCGTTCTAAAATTGCTACTTGAATCCCGTGATCAGTTGCGATCGCCTGGGCTGTTTCTGCCAAGGTAATGGGTGTGACTTCGTTGGCTGGCGCGGCTACCAATTGCCTAGCTAAAATTACTCCAGACACAATTTGATTAGCGCGGGTAATGGCTGCTTCTTGGCCACTAAATCCCAGTAAATCGATAGTTTCCAGTTTTGCCCCTTTATCTTCTGGTTCCGATTTAAAGCGTGTGTCTTGGTAAAGGGCTAGTTGTGTACCTTCGGCGATGGCTTGGGCTGTGGCAGCGGGATCATTATTCCACAGTGGGAAACTAAAGCCTAAACTTTTACTTTTTTGCTTTTTGGCCGCTCTTGCTACAGCAGCAGCAGCACGTCGTAGAGTTTCTAATTTTAAAGCATCGGGTTTCCCCAAACCTACCAAAATTATTTTCCGAATTGGGCCGCCTGCACTAACACGGGTGAAGATTGTGCTGTAGGCTTTCCCTGTAAATTCTTCTTCGGCAATCAGATCTTTTAAGAGTCCAGACAACTTGTCATTTAAAGTTGTTAGTTCACCTGTTAACTCTACGGCATCTTCAAATAATCCAATAGCCAAACTATCGCCTGCCCACTCTAGCAAAGGCGTATCACTAGGTTGAATTTTCATTTTGGGAACTTTAATTTAAATTTTCCTACTTGTACCAGTATTGCTTAAAATTTTTTCTTTGCTCATACATCCTTAATTAGCAAGACCCTAACCTCTGTAGGTGAAAGGGTCAAAATTTTAACTACGGTCGTCAAGTTGGGCAATTTTTTCGCACTGCGCTAATAACGGCTTGATAACATCGGGATTGAGTTGTTTGAGTTGAGCAATTTTTTCACACCGCGCTCGTAAAGGAACTTTAAAATCAGGATTGAGTTGATTTATCAGCTTTTCTAAAGGCTGGGGTGATTTGATGTTTTGGGCGATCGCTTCTAATGATGTCTCGCTCATGTTGGCTGCTTGCAACTCTGGTAAAAGGTCTTCCCAGGTTTTCTCTGGATGGCTATCAAGGATTAACTGCACTAAAATTTGATCCATGATGGCTTCTTGAGCAATGGCAGTTTCTAGATACTTGTCACTTTGTGCTTGTAAATTGGCTAATGTCTCTGGAGAATCCAGGGAAATTGAGTCATCTAGTTTGGCTTCATAAAAGCGACAGGCTGCATATCCCAAGGAATAAATCATAGTGGCATTGGAACTAGTGGCGATCGCCGCACCGGCAAAAGGCACATTTCGCAACAAGCCTAATCCCGCCACACGTAATAACCGGCCACCACCTAAACCCAAACCAAAAATTGCCAACACTTCACCTTTACGGCTAGAGTCTTTTAAATCTAGTCCATAAGCGGCGGCAATTTGGTAGAGCATTTCTGACTGAATTTTCGTCGTCGCTGCTAAATCAATAGCCAACAACGCCGCTGCTACTCCCGGTAAAATACTACTTGCCAGTCCAATTCCACCTGCTTTAGTAGCTTTGTCTACCATAATCCGGTGGGCAATTTGACTAGGCGATTCATGAGGATATTTTTGTTTGAGCTTATTTACTGAAGCTGCTGCCTTTTCTAAATCAACACTTTCACTGGGGCCAATCAGCCAATTGAGATTTAACACCCCGGTTAGTTTTCTAATAAACCAATTTTCGCTAATGTGGTTGATGACATCGCCAGTGGTTTGGGTTGCTTGCTCAATTAATTTATGTGTTTGTTTAGCCGCGACAACTCCAGCATCAATAGATGTAGATAAGACTATCTTGCCCGTTGCGGCTGCGGTATGAGTAATTGCTCCGCCCACATCACCTACAGTTTTAGCTAAAGACTCGATTACAGATTGATTGTCTTTTTCTGTGGGTGAATTATCTGCTTGTTTCACCTCTATTTTTTTTGGAGTTTTATCTGCCATTTGTGGCACCATCTTAAAAACCTATGCTTTAGGTTTTAGCGAAAATGAAGGTACCTTCACATCTTCCAAAAAGGGCAAATTATGAAAATGGTGGGTAGATTTAGCAGACTTTTTCCCTTATTTCCCCCTGCTCCCCTGCTC
>NZ_CAWUDM010000212.1:0-2941 GCF_963920855.1 Nostoc sp. CCY0012
ACGGCTTCCGCTTCCCGCAACGGCAGTATGAACCACGCCACACCCAGCAAGGACTGATTAGTCGCCAAGAGTGGGAATTGGGACGAGTCAGGGAAGACTTGACCAGTTTTCAGAATTTATTAAAACAGGCATTCGCTCCTTTTGTTAAAGCTTCTCAAGGATTCTCAACCTCCACATCAAGGGAGCCAGGACCCACATCACCGCAGCCAAAACCCGAAATTACTACCGCTGCACGCCAAGTAATTGTCTACAAGCGGGGCAATATCCCACACAGGAGCGAAATTACAGGCAATATCTATATTGAGTGCCAACCAGAAGAACATATCGCCGCCTGGGTAGAAGCCATTTCTCAGGGCTGGACACAAATTTTAGATAATTCTCATCCAGGACTGGGCAAATCCCACAACGCTGGACAACTGACAGCTGCTCAATTTGGCATTGATAAATTAATTTACCAAGATGCCAACCACAGAAACCCCTCTACACTACCCATTGAGACTAACTTTGTTGACCTCCCCGTGCGGCACAATGGCTTAAAAATTGACACTAGCCGCACTACCCCAATGGGCGAGAACTTCCTACTGCGTCCCAAACCAGGTGAAACTCCCGATACTGATGGCAATTGTCACCGCAGTTACTTATTTGAAGGATTTCGGGAGAAAAACTTTCAATCTTTAGATTTTGAAGAAAGTTCCATTAGCCCCATCTGTGACGGTTGCTCACTGAAAAATCAATGTCGTTTCGCCTCTGGCCCTGGTTTTGGCTTCCGCAACCAAAAACGCACAGTCATTCAAAATTACTCCGAAATCAGAGCGCATCCCGACTCTACCCCCGTTACCTTAACAAATGCAGCTGGTCAACCTTTCACTGTCGGGCGGATTTGGGAAGAAGCAGGGACTCTCATCAAGCCTGTGCGGTCACTAGAATTGCGGTTGAGCGAATTTGATACCACTGTCGCCAAATTAGCTACAAGCGGCTTACCGACTGAACAATGGTCAAAACTCCAGCCTGTTTTACAAGTTTTGCGATCGCTTCTGGCTCAACAAATTAAGTCCCCTTCTCGTTACGGCTTCAATGATCACGACATCCGGGCGGTACTACCTCCTTTCCCAGAAGATTTAGACATTGAAGCAATTCAGCAGATTTTAGAACCTCATTTAGATTTTCTCGCTGATTTGGACTCCATTGATATCCAGGCAGACCAACAACTGAAAAAAAGTACTGCTGCCCGTTATGCTGCCAAGCAATTAACCAGAGACAGCGCCCTTCATGCTGGTAGAGAATTTCTGGAATTGCCTTTGTACTGGCTGCCTGATTTCCTAGAAGCTTGGAAAGGTAAAGGTTCTTTGGCTTGTAAGTGGGGTGTAGTGACCATTTATCGTCCTCACCCCAAATATACTGAATTGGCTAACTCTGCCCAATTTAATATTTACCTTGATGCCACTACCACCGCCCAGCAGTTGAAATTGAAACTTGGCTATCATGAACCCGTGTTAGTCATCCAGCAGACACGCCCTGACTACAGCAATTTAAAGGTGGTCAATGTCACTGGGCTGGGTAAATTGTCTAAAAATCGCTCTACTTCCTTAACTGACCGTGTTAAAGCCCTGAAAGAAACTTTGCGTCAAATCCACAAGCATCTCGGCATCATCGAGTGGAAAAAAATTGCATCTCAGGCTGAAGACGGCATCGAATACGGTCACTTTGTCGATGGTCGTGGTGTTAACAGGTTTAGTGATTGCGACGCGATCGCTAGCTTTGGCATTCCCTACCAAAACATCGGCTCGTTAGCAGCACATTTTCAGGTGATGACTGGTCAACCCGTTAACCTTGAAGACCCAGAAAGCACCTTCCAAAAGTATCTCATTGAATTACTACAAGCCGAAATCATCCAAGAGATTGGTCGATTACGCGCTCATCGTCGCCCCAACCAACAGCTAACTTTCTACTTCTGTGCTGACTATGACCTCAGTTTCCTCTTAGATGAACTCCCTGGCGTGAAATTAGAGGTTGTCGATGCCTGCGATTTCTGCACCGAAGCGGGTAACCGCGAACAGCAGACTGGACACGCCATCGTCAACGCTTTCACCCACCTTTGGCAGTCGAAGCAGAAAATTGGGCAAACTGAGATAGCCAAAATCATCGGCATTAGCCAGGAGTGGGTGAGCAAATTTACCAAACGCTGGGGGGGTTGGTTTAAGTTTAGAAAAATATTACTTTTACTATTAGACAGTCTTTATAGCGATAGTAATAAAAATTTCACAGACTTGAGCGATGAGGAAAAGTGGTTCGCCCGTGAATACTTCCCCCTCCTGGTTACTGAGTCGGAATCATCACCAGAAGATGCCATAGAACACATAGCTGAAGTGGCTACAACCGTTACCCATACTGCGATGCGGCGAATTTTACACTACTGTACTCCTCAAGTTAGGGCTAACTTGCTGATGATTATCTTGCGGTGTCTGCCTACTGAGGTTTACTCAAATGAATCCATTTTTAGCATTGTTGCCCTGGTGCCATCTGTAACTAACCCGACAGTCACCTGAAAAAATTTATCGGCTTACATCTCTACTGAGCTTATCAGTAGTAAAAGATGCTCTCCCTCATAATTATGTACTTAATTATTCAGTGAGCGTCTGTATCAACATACCTCAATACCTGATATTAGATTCCACACTTAGTTGAAAAATGGATTGTATAATTCATGGCTTTATGAGGCGTTCTTCTGACTTGCGGTATTTAGCAATTAACTTGCGTCGTTTGAGGTGTGGATAAAGCAATATTGTTGTTAAAGGTAATCCGCTTAGAACTATTCCTAATAAGACGTATGGATTGAGAACTCCTACTATACAACCAATTCCTAAGCTCGCTCCTAAAACTGCTGTGAGGTTTATTACTACATTAGTGTACACATCATTATCATTATTATTCAAAGCCACAG
>NZ_CAWUDM010000213.1:0-2880 GCF_963920855.1 Nostoc sp. CCY0012
CAATTTGCAATGCTTTGTACTGTGGATGCTGCCTAATTTGAGTTAACAATTGCTGGGCTTGTGAAATCAATTCTGGCAGTGGTTGATTGTGCATAATTCACCTCAAAAAATTGATAACTGCAATGATTCTTGACTGAGTACAGAGGACTTAGTAGACATTCCTTGCACCTCATAGCATCGACTCATCAAAGCTTTGTGATTCAATTTCAAATCTGCTTTTTTACGCTGTCCTGCTAGTGGGCGAAAGATGTATTGTGGTGCTGTACCAGTGCCTATTTTGTACAGGTATTTGTATAAGGTTCGGTCAATTTGGTAGACCCTTGACTGGGTAAGTAAGGTTGAGTCATAGACTTTGTTTAAGTTGTTCATGACGCTACTGCCTTAAACTGACTGGCCATGTTTGCTAGTCCTGTTTTGTTTGGTTGAGTTGCTGTTGGTGTATGCAATTGAGTTTTTGGCGATGCTTGCACACTGCCTCCACCTTGAAAAATCAGCTTTTCTACTGCTGCTGATAGTGCTTGAGTTGGTGCGTCACTGGGAATGTTGAACATTTGGCACAATTCTTCAACTGCTAAGTAAGAAATGGTTATACGCCGAGATTCGTAAGAAATTTGGTTACGCACGTTTTACGCTCCTGTGGAGATTTCGGTTAATAGCTTTAATCCGATGGCATTGATGAATTGGGGATGATTCAAAACTGTGAAGCCTAAGTTGGCTAAGTTCTGATCCACGACTGGAAGCGCAACACCCCCACCCCAGGCGACAAGATATTTGGCACGGTCTAAATAATTCCCAGAGGTGACAAAGTTGGCAAATTTCTCAATCCGAGTTGACCACCATTCATCTAGGCATTGGGCGTACTCTGGCTCAAAATTCTTGCCTGTGAGGTGATTCCCGCCATAGGTGAAGGTTCCTTCTAAAATCCCTCGGTTGACTAAGCTGGGTGAGTGTTTTACGTCTTTGGACAATAGGCTTACTCGGTCGTTTCGCTTGTCTAAGGCTTCTGCAATCATGCTGTGCAGTTCACCCGCACCACCTTCTAGTAAATGACGGTCTATGACTGCTCCACTGCCGTTAAAGACGGTGATTAGCCATGTTGATGAACCGATATCAAGGGCGATGGCGATTTCTGATGGGTCTAGTTCTAAGGAGCTTTCACCGAATAAGCAATGAGCAATGCTGCCAAATCCTTCTGGATATATGCCTGTGACGACGATTTCAACTGTTTTGGTGACGATTTCACGGTTTATCGGGTGTTTGTGCTGGAAGGTGTGAATACCTTGGACTCTGCGCTTGATTTCCTCACCCCAGCGTTCTGGGTTGTGGTTGCTGAGACTAATTGATAGTTTTACTCCATCCGGGATGTTAAGAATTGCTAAGTCAGCCAAGATTGATTCAAGTGCTAGTTCGGCTTTTTTGGCTTTATCTTCGTGTAGTAGGGTGTGGTCTGCTTGAGCGATCGCTGCACTTCCCCAAAAATATTGAGTGTCTTTGAGGTTGAGGCGCGAACCTTCTACATATCTCACCCAAGCACCATTTTTAGAGATGGTTTCGTGGTGGCTGGTGTTACGGTTGCGAACCAGTGCGTAGGCGGCGGGCATGATGACGGAAAAATCACCGTACATGGCTTTCCCATACCCTGCTCCTGGGTCTTTCCCGGCGATGAGGTCACTTATCCCGGAATTGGCAACCAAATCAGCTTGATTGAGCCAATTTTTGGCATTGGCGAATGTTACTGTCATGGTTTAGAAATTTTTGAAAGTCTTTAATTGTGGGGATTTAACGCTATTTTGAGTCAAATAACGTTAAATCTAAATATCCAGTTGTTGGTTAGCCTTAGCAGCACTTTCTGGCTTCTATTGCCTTTGTTTTGTGTCGTTTTTTGGCTGACAAAAATATTATAGCATCGATTTAGATGCATTATGCTGTTAATTAGTGGCATTATAAGTTTAAAATAGATGTAGTTAACACCAATACCGCAGCAGTTTAAACTTAAATAGGAATCACAACGTATGATTTAGGAGGCACTTTGAAGCAAAAATGATGCATGAGCAAGCGTTTTAGTGTAACGCTACCTGATACCGTATTTGATCAGCTTGAAGCACTAGCTGAGAACCAAGGGCGAACTACTGCCAATCTAGCGGCATACCTGATAGAAGTAGGAGTCCGCAATATCAAGGTAGAACCGTTGCCAACTGAAAAAGAGAAGAACAAATGACCAACTCAGCACAAGTGGAGTGCAAAGCCTCATGTCTTGAATAATCATCAACTCTTGTTGAGTAATTTCAAGTAAAAATCCCAGTATTGTTAGATATAAGAAAGACAGCAAGAAATTCTGTACAATCAGCAAGTACTGAAATTAAGCGTAAAACGGAGGTGAATATACAAAAGACACAAAAATTAAAAGGACAAAGAGCCACTCAGTAGTGAACGCTTTGCCCGAAAGAAAAAATTAAATATTTCAAATATTGGGAAGCGGGGTTTATCTCTAGAGAACCAAGAAAGTGGATTGTAGTTGGAAGCTGAAACCACAGATTGGCGAAAGAGATTAGTCCGCGCTGCTTACTCATATTATATGAATTTCTGTGGAAATTTCTATATTTTCACTGCAAAATTTTGCATCGAAATTTATCAAATTTTTGGTAAGTAAAAATTTTTAACAAGCAAAACAGTAAAATTCGTAGATATAAGGTGTAGCAGCGCGATAACCCCCTCCAAATACTAAAAAACAACGTATTTGAGGGAAAAAGCTGTGATAAATAGCAACTGCGAACTGCAAAAAAGTCAGTTGAAATTTGCTGTTAATACTTGTGGCAGAAACAAAAACTGGGACTTTAAAAAACTAGCTGCCAACTTCCAAGATACAGAAGGCACTCTAGA
>NZ_CAWUDM010000214.1:0-2755 GCF_963920855.1 Nostoc sp. CCY0012
GGGGGATAGGGGGATGGGGGGATGGAAGTATTTTCGTTCTTGTCCACTCCCTACTCCCTACTCCCTACTCCCTACTCCCCTCTTAGTGTATTTATATACTTTTAAAGGTACGGTCAGACCGTACCCTTATTGGTTAGAAGCTTCTTGATTTCAAAAGTTTTTCTTTTACAGTAATATTAATACTTCTGTAAAATTCTAGACAAAGAATTTTGTTTACGTATATCCATCAACTCTGCCAAAGATTCTTTTCTTTGATCTAGTGGATGCCTATGTTCTGTGGGCAGAACTGTCACCAAAGTCCTGGGTTTGGGTCGCATGGCGTAAATAGGCTTTAATGGTTGCCTAGGCACAAAAACTGGCGGATTTTTTAAAGCTGCTGGCTCCCATGTTGGGTGATCGCCTCTGGCGCTGCGCTTCTCGCAATCGCTTGGTGTCAAGGGTATGGGTTGACGTTGGCGTTTGATCGGTTTGCGGACTTTTTGACGCTGTTTAGGAAGGTTGAGTAACCGGACAATGATGAAGCAGCCACTCCCGCAACTGAGGGCGATCGCAAATACCATCCATAAAGGTGTAGGATTGCTATTCTCAGAGGGCGTTGTGATTGGTGTTTCCACTACAGCCGGAATTTCTTCTATTTCTGCTGTGTCCGCATAACCCAAGCTATATAAGGCTAAAGCCGCAGATCCCATAAGCATTGTTAACAATCCAGCTAACAATAGCAGTGGGTGGCGTGTAAGCATATAGATAAACATGTTGGAGCTACTTATTAGTCCAGACCCAGTGTTGGCCAGGTCTGGGACTTTTATTAGCTCTTGCTGTACGCTCTGACTATGTTCCATGATTACTTTCAGATTTGTACCCCTCTAGCCCATGATTGTACTGGAGGAGTTAAGCATCAGGTATCCGTAGCCAGATTTCGGAATTCAGTAGCTTTTTTTTGGCTGCATAGGCTACTAAATCCCATATATTTTGTCAAAATAACTGCTTTTAGGGAGATTGTTCTGGGGGCTATGATTTTGATTCGTGACTAGAATGTCTTTCTAAAGCTAATTGAATCAACCGATGAACTAACTCAGAAAATGGGATGCCGCTATAGCCCCAGAGTTGGGGGTACATGCTAGTAGCAGTAAAGCCTGGGAAGGTGTTGATTTCATTAATCAATACTTCCCCTGTGGCTTCTACGTAGAAAAAGTCTACCCTTGCTAACCCGGCAGCGTCAACAGCTGCAAAGGCTTGTAATGCCATTTCCTGAATTTGGCTAATAATGGCATCTGGGAGAGGTGTAGGTATCAGTAAATCTGCTTTACCGACAGTATATTTAGTTTCATAATCATAAAAGTCACTGTTAAAAGTAATCTCACCTACGATAGAGGCTTGAGTTTGATCATTACCTAATACGGCACATTCGACTTCTCTAGCAACTACGCCTGCTTCGACGATGATCCGGCGATCATAACTAGCTGCATTATCTAAAGCTGCTTCTAATTCAGAGCGCGATCGCACTTTGGCAATACCCACTGATGAACCTAAGTTAGCAGGCTTAACAAAACAGGGATAGCCTAAAGCTGCCTCAATTTCATCGCATAATTTCGGAAATACACAAGGATTTGACCAAACTTGCGCTCTTGTCAACGCCTGATATTTCACCTGGGTTAATCCTGCTTGGTCAAATGCCATTTTCATGGCAATCTTATCCATACCCAACGCTGAACCTAATACCCCAGAACCAACAAAGGGAACTTGCATTAAAGTGAGTAATCCCTGAATTGTCCCGTCTTCACCGTTAGGGCCGTGGAGAATGGGAACCCAAACATCCACTTCCGTAACTTGAGCAGGATATTGCCACAATCCGAGAGCAGAGTTTTGACTTTCTTGGTGGGGAGTGCCAGACTCTAGAACTTGTTGAGGTACTTCGCCGCCTAACCAGCACCCATCCTTTTGGATATAAAAAGGCAAAATTTCGTACTTACTAGCATTTTCCTCTGCACTTAAAGCTTTGGCGATCGCCCGTGCTGAACTAATAGAAACCTCATGCTCCCCCGAACGACCACCAAACAGCAGTCCCACCCGTAATTTAGTCATTTTGAGTACCTCTACATTCCTCAAGCAGATAGCGTATCACAAGAGGAAGGGAGTGGGGAGTGGGGAACTCGGGGCCTTCTCTGAGGATACTACCGTTAAGGTTAGCGATGAGCCTTTGAACTTAGCAAATGAACCTCTGATGTTGATTAATGAGCCTTTAATACTCATGAGCAAGCATTAAAAGCTCTCAATCAGGAATTAGAAGTTGCAAGGTTGTTATCATACCCATAATCGCGTGTAATCTGCCACCTTGCCTCAAATTATGCTGCTAAATCTCCGCCAGAACAGCAAGCTCTCGCTCTTTTTCCTTTTCTGTTTCACACTACTCCTAACTTTTCTCCTCTCTCTACCTTGGTTAAGCGCCAAAGAAACCCTCAAACCCAAGCCGGAAGCATGGCAGATTAACGGTATAGTAGCCGCCCTTGATGATGGACATAACTCAGTTAAGAAATATGCTTTTAATATATTCAACCAATATGAGCTAAAAAATTTAAAAGCAGTATTTCAGAAACCAGAAGATATTGCACATAAAGCTGCCAAACTCCTCAAGGATAAATCCGTTGACAGTAATGTTCGTAGAGGTGCAGCAGAGGCATTGGGAAATCTGGGCGATGCTGCCAAACCCTACGTCAAAGACATCCTCGACTTCCTCAAGGATCAATCCGTTGACAGT
>NZ_CAWUDM010000215.1:0-2709 GCF_963920855.1 Nostoc sp. CCY0012
CCGGATTAAACTGAAGCGCCTTTATCCGTCAATTAATTTTTGACAGACTACTAGAATCATCTGGGAATTGCTAAATTAGATCAAGTTCAATGAGCTAATTAGCTTTTATCCCTGATTCCGGTACTTTCGTTCCGGGTGGGCAACATCTACTAAACTTAGGCTATTGCCGCAACACCGTGATTAATGGAATATTAGAACGACTCCGAACCGCGTTTGCCAAAGACAAGATTTACCGTGATCCTGCTCCCCATAAGAACTGGTTACAAGTGATTTTAGTTACCAGCCTGGGAGTTACAGCCTTGGTATGGGGCGTTAGAGAACTCAAGTGGTTACAGTCTGAGGAATTAAAAGCTTATGACACAATGCTGCGATCGCGTCCGGTTGAACCACTCGATCCTCGCATCTTATTAGTGACAATTACTGAAGCAGATCTAGCACAACAAAAATGGCCCTTGTCGGATGCCACAATCAATCAACTGTTAGTCAAACTAGAATCTTATCAACCTCGTGTCATTGGTTTAAATTTTTATTTAGCGGAGAACCTGCAAAGTCAAGATAATATCATTGGTACATGCTTATTCAGCAGTATAGGCAGAGAAGAAATTCCCCCGCCAGCGAATTTACCAATCGAAAATATTGGTTTCAACGATTTAATTTCTGATCACGAAGCAGAGCAAATTATTCGCCGCAGTTTATTATTTGCCACTTCCCAAGACAGTCAATGTAAAACTTCCTTTTCATTTGCGGCTTTATTAGCCATTAATTATCTAGAAAAAGCGGGTTTTAAATTAGATTTTACTGATGAACATAATTTCGCAATAGGTAACACTCACTTTCCTACTCTCAAAGCTAATTCTGGTAGCTATAAAAGATTGGATGCCGCAGGTTACCAACTATTATTGAATTACCGCCATCCTGATAATTTTGCACAGCAAGTAACTCTGACACAAGTTCTCAATGGTCAACTTCAACCTGATTGGGTAAAAGATAAGTTAGTTATTATTGGCACAACTGCTGCTAGTCTTCATACGGGATTATATACACCTTATAGCGCTGCACCTGACCAACCAAGCAGAACACAATCTGTATTCATCCATGCACAGATAGCCAGTCAGATTATCAGTACAGTTCTAGATGGTAGACCTTTAATTTGGTACTGGACTGAGGGGGGGGAAATTTTGTGGTTATTTGGTTGGTCAATTGTTGGTAGTTTTTTAGGCTGGCGATTACGACATCCTTTGTTATTGCTAGTAGTGGGAGGTACAACCTTAGGCGGCTTGGTGGTCATCTGCACTGGTGTATTATTTCTCCAAGCTGGTTGGATACCCCTGATTCCCCCGGCGATCGCTTTAGTGATGAGTGGTTTGGGTACGGTAATTTACACTACCTACCAAACTCAGCAGCAAACGCGGGTAATTCTGTTACAAGTTGAACAACAACAAGAAGCAATTGAACAGTTAAATATTCTCTTAAAGGATACTACAACTACAGCAATTTATGATGTACATTTTCATACTGCACCTACAACCACAACCCCAGGAAAAATAACTGGGGATTTGCTATTGGGTGGACGTTACCAAATATCTAAAGTGCTGGGTGCAGGGGGATTTGGTCGGACTTATTTAGCAAAAGATACTCAGCGTCCAGGGCATCCAATTTGTGTAGTTAAACAGTTAATGCCAGCACGTCGGGATACAAGATTTTTGTCAGTTGCTCGCAGGTTATTTAAAACTGAAGCGGAAATTTTAGAAGTGTTAGGAAAACATCAACAAATTCCTGAATTGCTAGCTTATTTTGAAGTTAATGAAGAATTTTATTTAGTCCAAGAATACATTTCTGGACATACTCTGAATGAAGAATTGCCTCCTGGGGAGATTGTCAAGAATGAATCTGGTGTCATAGATATGCTCAAAGGAATTTTAGAAGTTCTGGTATTTGTGCATGAACATCGAGTCATTCATCGTGATCTGAAACCAACTAATATTATTAGATGTGCTGAAGATAATCGACTAGTATTAATTGATTTTGGTGCAGTTAAATTAATCCAACCGCCGACTAGCGAAGAAACAGAATTGGCAACAGTCGCTATTGGTACACGTGGTTATGCACCACCAGAGCAATTTGCTGGTCATCCCCGCTTGTCTAGTGATATTTATGCTTTGGGAATGATAGGCATCCAAGCTATTACGGGAATACCACCGCAAGAACTTCAATTAAATTCAGAAACAGGCAATGTTATGTGGCGACAAACAGCACAAATCAGTGATGAATTAGCCGAAATATTAGACAAAATGGTACGTTATAATTTTAGCGATCGCTATCAATCAGCCGCAGCAGTTATTCAAGATTTAAATCAGGTTGCAGGTTAAAGCATATACATCTTCCGGAGGCATTTCATCAATCATCAAATCCTAAATGAGATACAGGACAAATGTATCTTAATTTTTGTATTGATTTCTGCTGTATTTACTAGGACTTACGCACAAATTACAGAATATAATATCGTTCGCGGAGCGGAGGCATACCACAGAGACGCAGAGGAATCACTGCGGTGGACGGGTTCTCCGGCATAAAGGAGCCAGCAGCGTGAGCGGGTTTCCCGACTTGAGTGGACTGGCGTCAAGTGGCGTGACACGGAGGAATAAGGGTTTGAGGTAGGGTGTTGATTTTGTGGGAGAGATGCTCAAAATTTTTCATGCAGTTTCTGTG
>NZ_CAWUDM010000216.1:0-2702 GCF_963920855.1 Nostoc sp. CCY0012
TCTCCTATATACCTAGTGATTCGCCCTTTTGGGAAAACTTTTTGGTTTACTGTTATGAATACTTGCCGCAGGACTGTGAGCAGATGCAGTTATTGTGCGATCGCATGGGTCGGGTGTACTCCAGTGAACTTGAGGAGTCGGTGCAGAGGTTTCTGGAGTCGCTGGGGAAACTCAATCGGGCTTATTTGACGGCGTTGGAGGAGAAGGTGTTGAGTTTGTTGGAAGCTGAAATAAAAAACTAATGTAACAATGCTTTGAGTAATTGATTATGGCAGGAGTGTATTTTGATACTAATTATCAAACAAAGAGCAACGTTAGAAGAATTTCATCAAATGCTGCAAACTTTGGAACTATATATCAAAATAGCAGTAGACATAGAAAGAGGAATTTTAGCGGGGGGAGGAGAGAAACACGCCTATTGTGAAGCGGCATTGCTTGAAGATGGTAGTAGACAACGGGATATTTGGGGAGCAGACTGGATTCCTTATGATCAATCAATCGCTTATGAATCGATTATCAACATACGTCCCAGTCAAAATAATCGCTCAATGCTAATTCAAGACTCAGAAATTCGAGAACGTGTTAAAAAAATTGCTCAGGAGTTAATTGGTGGATATGAACCAGAACTGGGATGAAAAACAAGCAAGGTTTCAAAGCGAAAATACCTCAAGTCGTTTAGGACATATAGCTTCCAATTTAGCTAGAGTGAGAACGTTTTGTAATACTGCTTACCCTGAAGCTGTTAAGAGTGTAGCAGATGAAACTATATGTTTTATTGAATGGACAGCAGCAGAAATTGAACCAGAATATGCTGAAGAATTAGTGAACATTCAAGTTCAACTAGCACGGTGGAAATTAAATTTTGATAGTCTTTGGTCTGATGAGAGCGAACGCATGAATATGTCCGAGCAAGCTAGTGTTTGGTCAGGGCGAGTATTAGATATGTCAGGGTTATTGTCTCAATTCATCTAAAACTTTTGCACAATGCGTTAGATAATAAAATAAATGGAAAAATGACCCGTACTTTTAATCCTGATTCTTATGGTAAATTGCTAGCAGAATATCAGCCAAAAATAATTACTACCGAAGAAGAAAACGAACAAGCTATCAAACTGGCTTTAACTTTAGAACATCGTCCCAAGCGTACACCCGAAGAAGATATACTATTGGAACTGTTGCTGACATTAATTGAGAAATTTGAACAAATCCATTACCCAATCCCTAAAGGTACACCCCATTCGATGTTAATCCATTTGATGGACGCAGGCGATGTTACGACTGAAGCATTAGCTGAGGTCATTGGTTCACTAGAAGTTGCATTGCAAATTGTCAATGGTGATTGCACCATTAGTAAAACTCAAGCAGAAGCACTGGCGGACTATTTTCATGTGGATGCCAGTTTATTCACCTAGTTGGTTTTTGGTTACAGAAATTTAATTGGAGCCTACGAATGTGATTGCTACTCTGATCCAAGGTAATACCTTGCATATTTAGCGATGGCGTAACCGCCCCGCAGGAGGCGATTGCGCGGAGCGCAGTGCCGGAGGTAATCGCATTTCACGGGTGTATTCCCCTGCACTAGAGGAGTCGGTGCAGAGGTTTTTGGAGTCGCTGGGGAAGGTGAACCGGGCTTATTTGACGGACTTAGAGGAGACTGAGATTAAATACTAATTCAACAATGCTTCAGGCAGTCTATTGTATTTTAATACGTAAGAAAAATTACTATAATTAATATTAAATTATTATTGGAAAATTTGCTAAATTCAATAGTGGTAAAATGCTGAGGCAGGCGGAAAAGTATAATGGAAAAATTTGCGATGTAACTTACCGTGGCGTGCATATTTTCCATTACCAGAATCCGCGGCTTTTGAAGCTGGAAAACTGTCAGGAACAACCCCCACCGATTGGGTTAATTCGGAATAATTGGAAACGGAATAGTTGATGCATAGACATTCATATTGGGTTATTCCGATTCATCGACTGGATAATGTCGTTACCAGAGGAATTAGCCAACAACTTTAAAACAGAATTAAGAAATGAAGAGGAGGCAGGTAGAATGCGTTACGTAACCAGCATTGAACGTTTAGCGAAACAAGAAGGTAGAGAAGAAGGTAGGTTAGTTACCTCGGCAGATTAATTCTCCGTATTTACTTATCTTCACATAGTTTGGTGTTTTCTTGCCTACCTACTTATTCATAGACAAGCGATCGCCATACCTTCACTAATTGAACGTTGTTTAGAATCGATGTTGTCAGAGATCATCAGAAATTCCTTCAAAGTGAACCGTTAATTTACCTTCACTGGCAACTCCCCAAACTTCGGACTCCACCACCCTTTAGCTGTATTGAAATAGGCCACATCCTTGTGTTTCTTATCCTGACGAGACTGAGGATCTGAACACCGGAGCATCGTTTTCTGCTGCCCATCCTTGGTATAACTGTATTCCTCCAAAGGCTTCTGACACACAGGGCAAGGATGCGGAGTGATTTTAGCAGGAGGTTTTTGTTGACTTTCTTGAGCGCGAGGGGCTTCCCAGGTCTTAGAACGTTCGCTCCAAAACAGCACCACATTCTCACAACCACTGGTACATTTAAGAAAATACTTTTTCTTGACCTTAGTGCTGGGTATTTTGGACATCAAACTATTGCACCTTAGTGGTGCAGAAAACTTTTTGGAGTCTCAAGTTGAAAAAACAGTAACAC
>NZ_CAWUDM010000217.1:0-2700 GCF_963920855.1 Nostoc sp. CCY0012
ATCTCCTATATACCTAGTGATTCGCCCTTTTGGGAAAACTTTTTGGTTTACTGATAATATGATTGCTGACATGAAGCGGATGATAGCGGGTTATTTAAAGCAGCATTTAAGTTAATTATTTTAGTTGTTTGGGAAAAAGTATTGTATAAATTGATATTGTTAATTATTAAGTAGGGTTAACTGCAATTGATTTTGATTATTCGTGAGCCTGCTACTCCCCAACAAATAGAGTCCATGCTGAAAACTTGGGATGTTTTCATTAAAATAGCAGTAGATATCGAGCGCAAAATTCTGGCAGGCGGGGCTGTTCGCCATTACGAATGTGAACAAGAATTACTCAAGGACGGAAGCCAGCAACGCGATATTTGGGGAGCGGATTGGTCGCCTTATACTCAGGAAATTGTATTTGAGTCAATTATTAACATTCGCCCCAGCCAAAACAACTGTAGTATGATCATACAATCCGCACAAATTCGACAACAAGTCAGCCAAATTACCCAGCAGTTGTTAGGAGGAGCAGCATAATGCCCAACTGGAGTGCAATTGAAGCTAGTTTCTTAGCTTTAGACCAACCACATCGATTGGGTGAATTAGCATCAAGTCTGGCACACCTGAAATCCTGGGTACAAAGTAGCGATTGTTATCCAGTAGTCCCGGTAGTGTTAGAAGAAAGCCTATTGTATTTGTCTTTAATACAGCAAAACACTCAAATCAATCACGGCGAATTAAATCAACTTCACGATGTATTACAAGATTGGCAACGCAATTGGGACAACATTAAGTCTCAATCAAACCAAACGACAAACATTGCAGATGTTGCTTCTAATTGGTCAGAGCGAATTTTAGAAATGTCTGGTTTGTTGAGTTCCCAATCAATTAGTGCTTAGTCTGAGCGATCACTACTGTCATCTCTGTGCTGTGATGCCTTATCATGTGTTTGGTCGCATTCAGCCAAGGCTTTTGGAAAACCAGCAACTCAACCTGTTTACCAACAATACAATTACGCCCACATCAATACGCTGAGCAGAACAACTGCTAATGAGTGCTGATGCCCTACAAGACTGGAAATCGCGCATACACACTTATCAGCAACAAGTCAGGCAAACTCAACCACCACAACAGACTACATTGTTTCACCTCACCCCTAAGCATTCTGACCCAGACACAATAGACCCGCTAACACTGCGAGTTCATTCAATGGCATTTTACCGGATGCCAGCCGATTATTCTGGTGAGGCTTGTCTTTACTTTGTGGTTGATACTGCGGCCTCTCTTGTGCTGTATATTGGTGAAACTCTTCGCAGTAACAAGCGGTGGAAAGGGGAGCATGGGTGTAAGCAGTACCTAGATAGCTACCATTCGCTACATCAGCGATATGGATTAGAAAGGAGTGTAGGCATTACCTTTTGGTGGGATGCACCCACAGAGCGACGCGCACGCCAAGAATTGGAATTACAGTTAATTCAAAAGTGGCGATCACCATTTAATAAGGAGAATTGGGAGCGGTGGGGGCAACCGTTTAAATGAATTCGGGAGTTCTAACGACAAACTCTAATTTTACGTAGAGCGTAGGCGCAGCCCGCCGTAGGCATCGCCATCCTCATAAATTTCCTCTAAGAAGAAAAAGCGATCACTAAAGATTCTGGCAATTTGGCATAACTTGCCTGTATTTTGCAGTTTAAATGAGATATCGTCACAAATCGCCAGTTGTTGACCCAGCGCTGTAGAATAACAAGAGCAATCAACTCACAGCCTTGGTCATCGCTTCTCTACGAGACGCTGCGCGAACGCTACAACTGGCTAGTAATCTACTAGAAAACATATAGTGATGGCGCTTGGCGCTTGGCTCCATTGCCCGAAGTGTCCTCCAAGAATTGGCAGCAGTGCGATGGCGTAACCGCCCTGTGGAGGCGATCGCACTTCCTCTATGCTCCAGTGCTAAAAAGTTAATCACCGTTCACAACCAATCCCATCTTTATCCCGATCAAACCCATGCGGATCTGGTTGATTCACCCTAAATCTGCGGTAAGGAATATCACGGCAATCTAAATCAGGCAAATTCGGTGGAATACAAAAATCTGGGTAGGAGCGATGGCGTAACCGCCCAGCATAGCTGATCGCACTGCTGTTGTTGCGATTGCACAGATGTAGGCTGAATATCTTTCTTGCCCCGCCTAAAATCCCAAGGCATCACCGGCTGCGATTGATTCCAAAAGCCCAACCTCTGTACTTGGGCATCAGCTTCAGCTTGCAGATATTTTTCTTGAGTACTGTTGCATCCTTTGAGATATTGCCTATAGACAGCAGCCTGACCTTCTTGCACCATCGTCAGGTTTACCGAGCGATTGTTGACAAATACCTCAGCCACAAGTCTTTTGTATCTATCACGCTCAATTTGCCGAACTTGCACAGACTGGCCTACAGGCAGCAATTCCTGAAGACGAGCTTTTGATTGTTGTCCCCACGGATTTTGTTTCATTTCGGGTGCATCCACACAACCCAGGCGAATAGTTACAGATTGCCCTTGCTGATTACGGACTCTCAGCGTATCTCCGTCGCCTACGCTTACCACTGTCATACTAGGCAAGCGGCCTTGGGCTACAGTCGGCACTCCAGAGAGGAACAAAAGGGTTGCTACGAGAATGATAAGTAATCAAACAAAATTAATTACACAAATTAATATATAATTGAACTCAAAAT
>NZ_CAWUDM010000218.1:0-2592 GCF_963920855.1 Nostoc sp. CCY0012
GGCAGGGGGCAAGGGGCAGGGGGGAAACTCTGGCTATAACCAAAATTTTATCTATTACCTATACCTATTGCCTATTCCCCAGTCCCCAAGTCCCTCAGTCTCTATCTATCGACAGATCCCATGATCACGTCCACGCTGCCGAGAATGACGACAATATCTGCAACCTTCATTCCTCGCAGTAATTCTGGGACAATTTGCAGGTTGTTGAAATCGGCTGGGCGAATTTTCCAGCGCCAGGGGAAGGGATTATCATCACCAACTAGATAAATTCCTAGTTCACCTTTGCCGCTTTCGACACGGGAGTAGATTTCACCTTTGGGCATTTTAAAGGTGGGTGAAACTTTTTTGCCAATGTATTGGTAATCAAAGGCATCCCACTCAGATTTTTTCCCAGCCGCCATGCGCTTGGCTTCGAGGTTTTCGTAAGGGCCTCCAGGTAGTCCTTTGATGGCTTGGCGAATAATTTTCACTGATTCGCGCATTTCTCGCATCCGCACAACGTAACGGGCGAAGCAATCACCGACGGTTTCCCACTGTACGTCCCAATCGAAGTCGTCGTAGCATTCGTAGTGGTCAACTTTCCGCAAATCCCACTTAACGCCAGAAGCACGTAACATGGGGCCAGATAATCCCCAGTTAATTGCTTGTTCGCGGGTGATCGTACCAATACCCTCAACACGACGGCGGAATATGGGGTTATCAGTTACCAAACGTTCGTATTCATCGACTTTGGGTAATAAGTAGTCGCAGAAGTCCAAACATTTATCTACCCAACCATAAGGTAAATCAGCTGCTACACCACCGACACGGAAGTAGTTGTTGTTTACCATCCGATATCCGGTGGCGGCTTCCCATAAATCGTAAATCATCTCCCGTTCCCGGAACTGGTAGAAGAAGGGAGTTTGGGCGCCGACGTCAGCGAGGAAGGGGCCGAACCACAGTAAGTGATTAGCAATGCGGTTGAGTTCCAGCATGATTACGCGAATGTAGCTGGCGCGTTTGGGAACCGCTATACCTGCCAATTGTTCTGGGGCGTTGACGGTGACTGCTTCATTAAACATCCCTGCGGCGTAGTCCCAGCGACTAACGTAGGGGACGTACATGATAGTAGTCCGGTTTTCGGCAATTTTTTCCATTCCCCGGTGCAGGTAGCCGATGACTGGTTCACAATCAACGACATCTTCACCATCTAAAGTGACAATTAACCGCAAAACCCCGTGCATTGAAGGGTGGTGTGGCCCCATGTTCAGCACCATTGGTTCGGTGCGGGTTTCTAGTTGTGCCATAAGTTCCGTGTTCTCCCATTATGAAAATTTCAACTTGAATCGCGTTGATGCCCACCAGACCCGAATGATCTTTTCTGCCAAAATCAGGTTAGTAAGGGAAATATCTTGGAGAAGTCACCCTGGGGGCGTCTACATCTATTACCCATACAGGAGTATGTTGGAGAGGGGTGGCAGCGAGGGGATTTTACTTGATGTTGCATTTTGTTTCACTTCTTCAATTATTATATGGAGCTTGAGATTCAGGGAATTGAGGCGCAGGAATTTCTTCATGTGCCTGTGTTAAGTCGGGAAGTCGTTGAGGGGTTGGCTATACGTCCCGGCGGTCATTATTTGGATGCGACGGTGGGCGGTGGTGGTCATAGTCGTCTTATTTTGGAAGCTGCACCGGATGTGCGGTTGACGGCAATTGACCAAGATGAAGATGCTTTAGCGGCAGCGCAGCAGCAGTTAGCTGAGTATGGAGAACGAGTACAATTTATTCTCAGCAATTTTGCGTCTTATAAATATACTCCTAACACCTTTGATGGCATCCTGGCTGATTTGGGGGTGAGTTCTTATCATTTGGATCAGCCGGAACGGGGTTTTAGCTTTCGCCACACTGCCAATTTAGATATGCGAATGGATCAGCGGCAATCGCTAACTGCTGCTGAGGTGATTAATGAATGGGATGAAGGGGAATTAGCAGATATTTTTTTTAAATATGGTGAAGAAAGATTATCGCGGCGCATTGCCAGACGCATTGTGGAAAGACGGCCATTTCAGACAACCACAGAATTAGCTGAGGCGATCGCTTATGCTGTCCCGCCTAAATACCGTCACGGGAGAATCCATCCGGCTACCCGTGTGTTTCAAGCCTTGCGAATTTTCGTCAATGACGAGTTAAAGTCTTTAGAAACCTTTTTAGCACAAGCCCCCAACGCCCTTGTTCCTGGTGGCAGAATAGCCATTATTAGTTTTCACAGCCTGGAAGACCGCCCAGTCAAGCATGATTTACGCAATTCACCTTTATTAAAGATATTGACAAAAAAACCAATTACTGCTCAAGAAGATGAACTTGCCAACAATCCGCGATCGCGTTCTGCTAAATTACGCATAGCCGAGAGATGTGGGGAGTAGGGAGTGGGGAGTGGGGAGTAGGGAGTAGGAAGTAACGAAGAAATTTCCCCCCTGCCCCCTGCCACGCCACTTGACGCCAGTCCGCTCAAGTCGGGAAACCCGCCCACGCGACTGGCTCCTTTATGCCGGGGAACCCGTCCACCGCAGTGGCTCCCCTGCCCCCCTGCCTCTGCTCCCTGCCCCCTGCCTC
>NZ_CAWUDM010000219.1:0-2514 GCF_963920855.1 Nostoc sp. CCY0012
TGTTTTTTCAACTTGAGACTCCAAAAAGTTTTCTGCACCACTAAGCTCTCAGCCTGCCTTCAGGATACTCTTTAGGAAAAATTGCTGGTCTTGGTGCTGTTACGGGACGATGGGAAAAACTGTACTTTAACCCATTTCCTACTCGACAAGAGTTAGAGGCTTTGGCATCTGTGGTGGGAGTTAATGCGGATAGGTTAACCGAGATGCTACCACCCAAAGGGGTGACGATGAAACCACGACCTATTCGATTGTGTGGTGCTTGTTATCAGGAGTCACCTTGTCACCGAGTAGAATGGCAGTTTAAGGATGTGATGGTATGCGATCGCCACAATTTACGCTTGTTAACAAAATGTACTAACTGTGAAACACCATTCCCAATTCCCGCCGATTGGGCAGACGGTAAATGCCCTCACTGCTTGTTGCCTTTTACAAAGATGGTGAAGCGTCAAAAACAGCTTTCAAACTAGCTTGTAAGTTTCAATAAGCGATCGCACTTCCACTCATAGTCTCAATAACGCCAATAAGAAAGAGACGGGAATGCTCCGCGTCTCTGGGCGATGGGAAATTATTGATGATGTTCTGTTACGCTACATCTGCTACTAGCAAGCCATTCACAGCTATGATGATCAACTGCGCTTGCAAAGGAGTATCAAAGCAGGGTCTTTCATCACTATTACAAGGCTGGGCTACCCATTTACCCTCCAGGTTTTGATAAAAAGTTCCTAGCAATTGCCAACCGTTCCAAACTCGATATAGTTCTCCAAAATCATCAGTTATGGAGTCAATTTCGATTTCTGGTGGTGCTGGATCAGTTAGCTGGTCAACGTAGTCGTCAAACTCTGATTGCGTCAAAGTTTGGTCGTCAAAAGTCTCTTGTGTAATCATGTGAATAACCTCACTGATGGGGTTTTACAAAGTGCGATCGCAGTCTCTTCCCGGAGGGCGATCGCCTTTGTTTTGTCTATCAATTAATCTACGTCTCACGTAGATATACGTCAAGAGTAGATTTATAAAACTTAGAATGTTATAAATCTACTTGTAATATTGGATACTCAGAAGTAGAGAAATCTGCGTCTAGCAGCAACTAAACTGGGGATGTAGTAATATGCCTATCAATAAAGTGATTCGCTGGAAATTAAATGAAGTGATGGCGCGTAAGCGAGTTAGAAATAAGGACTTGGCAGAGTTGCTAGGGATAACGGAAAATTCAGTTTATAGGCTTCGCAAGGTTGACGAAATGCCACGATTAACCCCAGAAAGGTTAAACGGTATTTGTAAGGCATTGGATTGTCAACCTGGGGAGCTTTTGGAGTATGTACCCAATGATGACGATAGCAAGGTAGTTTCTAGCGTTGAAGTGGCGTGATTTTAGTGTGATTTTAGGGTGTTAGGAGTTGAGCGATCGCCAAGCAAAAATAACAAATGCGTTGGCGTAGCCCAACCCAGGCATCGCATCCATCCTATTTTTACCTGACACTCGTAGTGTGCGATCGCAAAATCAGTGTGTTGTCTGTTCACAAGTAAAAAACACTCATCCACGAGGTTCTTTCATTGTCAGAAACACATCATTTGTGATGAAATTCTACATTTTTCTGGAATTTAGGGTGTTGGTGTCGAATTTATCTCATGATAAAGTTGCATCTCACACCATTACTCATGAATGAACAGCGTCAGCAAGCTTATCTCAACCTCATTCGCAGTCTGTTAGATTCTTCCAGTGGTGAACAAGCCGAGATTTTAGCAGCAAACCAAGAATTACTTGATGCTGGCTTTGTGCAGAAGGTAAAAGAAGTAGCACAGATGTGTTCTCAACACGGGGATGAAAATACAGCTAATTGGTTGCAAAGTTTGGCAATGCAACTAAGGGAAGCGTTGAATCTAGATACTAAAGTAGATTTGCAATCTCTCAGTGAGGAGGAAATACAGACATATTACCAATTCTTGATGCAGGTACTACAAGCAACCGTAGAGAGTGAGGGTAATTCTCAGGTAGTTTACCCCTTGCTGACAAAGAATACAGACAAACTCGATGGAGTATTAGCAGAAATATTGCGCCGTTGGGGGACAAATACACTGGGGAAGCTAAAAGCAGATGAAGCGAAAAATTTAGCATTAGTTATTTTTACATTTAGCAATCGAATTCAGCAATTCCCTTTGGGTGACAAAGCCAGCAATATGGAAATTGCCATTACTGGCTATGAAGTCGCGTTGACAGTCTACACCAGAGAAGCTTTGCCTCAACAATGGGCAGCAACGCAAAATAATCTCGGACTTGCCTACAGGGAGAGAATTAAAGGAGACAAGGCAGAGAACATCGAAATTGCCATCGCTGCTTCTACTGCTGCTTTAACTGTCAGAACCAGAGAAGCTTTGCCTATTGATTGGGCAATGACGCAAAATAATCTTGCAAATGCCTACAGAGAGAGAATTAAAGGAGACAAGGCAGAGAACATCGAAATTGCCATCGCTGCTTATACTGCTGCTTTAACTGTCAGAACCAGAGAAGCTTTGCCT
>NZ_CAWUDM010000220.1:0-2035 GCF_963920855.1 Nostoc sp. CCY0012
TTTTCTTTGTTATGTCAAGTTTTCTCTATACCAAATTAGATGAGCTTACCCTGATTGGATATGTCGATAAAAATGGTAATTCTCCTGTTAATAATTCATATAAAGTAACGCCTAAACTATAAAAATCTGTGCGATAATCTATCCCCCGATTCATTCTGCCAGTTTGTTCAGGAGAAATATAACTCAAAGTGCCTTCTAAGACATTAGAATTTTGTAGTTGTGGGGTTTCTCTTGGTAGTAGAGATGCAATACTAAAGTCAATTAATTTAATTTGTTTAGTTTCCGGATGAATTAGGATATTGGCAGGTTTAATATCTTTATGAATAACTCGGTGACGGTGTAGTGCTTCTAGGGTTGTAGCTATGGCTATGGCAATATTGAGAAAATCACTCAGAGAAAATTTCTGATTTCCTACTCCCCATTCTTTTAGGGAAATACCACCAAAATCCTCCATAACTAAGGCGTAACCATTGCGGTATGGCTCTAGGCTAAGGGGTTTGATAATGCCTGGTATATCTAAATTTTTGGTGATGGTGTACTGATTACGGAATTGAACAATTTCGCCAAAGGTGGGATATTCATTCCGCATCATTTTGATTACTACTGATTTCTGGTCACTTTCACGGTTCCATCGGTATACTAAAGTGCGTATACCTGAGTAAAGTCGTTCTGTGATGGAGTAACCAGAAATTGTCATAGTGTTATTACTCAATACCATATTCGTTGGTTAAAATATAACTTTTTAAGTGCAATACTTAAGTTAATTTTGCCCAGAAACAACGAGTCAATAACACAGAGTAATCTTGATGTGTCTAGCTTTAAATACCTACTAAACTTAGGTTTGGTAATATACCAAATTTGTAATTAATTCGCCGCGCATTACGGTTACTGCTTGTCCAGAAAGAAACACGCGATCGCCTCCTGGATACCTTACCTTGACTACGCCACCGCGACGGGATGCTTGATAAGCTAAAAACTCATCTTTACCCAGGCGATCGCGCCAGAAAGCCGCCAAGCAACAATGAGCCGCCCCAGTCACAGGATCTTCATCAATGCCTAAACCTGGTGCAAAGAAGCGAGAAACAAAATCATATTCAGAATCAGGCTTACTTTGGCTAGTGACAATCACTTCAGCCATAGGTAAAGTTTTGAGTAATTGAAAATTCGGCTGCATTTGTCGCACTAAATCTTCAGACTCCACCTCGACTAAATACCCCAAAGAATTTTTCAGCACAGATTTACAAGGTACACCTAAAGCCTTGCTCAGTTGTGGAGGCGCAATGGTTTCTTGTGAGTGATTTACCGGAAAATCTAACTCAATCCAATCACCCAGACGCTTGGCAATCAAAACACCGCTTTTAGTATAAAACCGGGCAACTTCATCAGGTAACAAATGCCCTTGCGACCAAAGTACATGGGCGCTAGCCAAAGTTGCATGACCACAAAGCGGCACTTCTACCGCAGGTGTAAACCAACGCAGACTAAAACCATCATCTTGTTTTACTAAAAAAGCCGTCTCAGATAAATTCATCTCCTGAGCGACATTTTGCATCCAATCATCAGCTTGAGACTCAGACAAAACACAGACAGCCGCCGGATTCCCCGCAAAAGGTTTATCAGTAAAAGCATCAACTTGAGTAATAATCTGTCCCATAAAATCGCCCAGAAGCTATTGATTTCTGCAAGCCGCACACTCGTGACTTCTAGTCATGAGTTAGGCGCTCTATATTTCTATATTTAGAGTAGTATAGGATAACAGATTATGGTAAAATTATTTAGACGATATATTAAAACTTAAAATGCAAAAAGCGTTTAAAGTTACACTCATCCCTAACCATAACCAGCAAGTCTTAATTAACAAGACCATTGGTTGTGCAAGGTTTGTGTATAATCGCTTTCTAGCATTAAGACAGGAGTTATATAACACCGAGAAGAAAACATTAAACTATCATGCATGTAGTCAGCAACTGACTTTACTAAACAATACTGTAGCCAAAAAAAGAGTATAAAAAAAAGGGCTGATGTAGTAGAGTTA
>NZ_CAWUDM010000221.1:0-1957 GCF_963920855.1 Nostoc sp. CCY0012
TTCTCGTATATCTCAAACTTGCTTCCGTCAGCAGCAGCCTTTTTCCCTGTACCCCAACAAGACGGTAAACTAAACCGATTGTACGTATTGATAATATCCCGAATTGCCGCTTCAATTTTGGCAGCACTAATATGGCGACGGTTTGTATAAGAAATCATGTGAGAAGTCACTGCACCTTGGGAATGACGAGCCATCTGATTAGGGCCAAGATTACAGCCATAGCTAAAAGTAGTAAAAATATAACGTTCAGCAGGATCAGATATTTTGGGTTCGCTTCCTGAAAATAGACCAAAATGCCTTGTCCAATTCAACCAATGCTCAACATTGCAAAGAATTTCTAAGATACTACGCTCCGGCATCAAAGCCCGAATTTTTGATTCTAATTCTTCCACTTCATGCGTTTGGGCTAGGGATGGAATTCTTTTAAGTACAGGTTCTCCATCTTTATTGATAGTGAATTGTTTATCAACCGCACAAATCTTATCTACAGAGAAAGCTACAATCGCTAATTTATCTTGTAAATGTTTAACAAAGTCATCTGGGTTAGCAGGAAATTCAAGTAAGCGACAGTATTCTTCTATCAATGGTTCACATTCAGCATGACTCAATAATTGTTCGCGGAAATCGGCATAACTTTCTGAACCCACAACACAAGCATCTCCTGTTTTAAATTCAGTCGCTAGATTTGAAAAGATGCAAATTTCTAACTGCTGACGAACCAAAACCTCAGTTCCATCAATTTCTTCTACAACTAGCGCACGCCAGTTACTACTAATAAAATCTAAATCAATCTCAAAAGGTAAATACTTAGCGCGTTTGTGTTCATGGTCTAACACGAACTTTAATGCTTCAATTACCGACTCATCAGCAGAAGTTGAGAGAATATCTAGAGAACGTACCAAACTAAAAAGTGTTTTCCGATTAGCAGAATAAAACCGCCACATCAACGGTAAATGGTTGTTGGTGTTATACGCCGCAATCTCATCCAACTTTTGCAGCAACAATTCTGTACCACCATGTTCATCCAAAATTGATTGCACCTGTTCTCCAAAAACAGCATTATCCTGAGTTTCTTTGGCTTTTGTAGATGCTTTTAATACTTGCCCAAAGGTAGCCAATAACTCTGATGTTTCCGTTAAATGTTTGTCGCGTAATTCCTGCAATCGCTGTTTAGCATTATTTTGAATCTTGAGGATACGTTTAATAAACATATCGACAAGATAATCACGGGTTTTCACCTGTGCCTCGTACAATAGACATAACAGCAATGTCCGACGTTTGGGTAAATTGATATCTTGAAATTCTGAGATATCCAAAGCCCTTGCCTGGGACGCAAAATGTCTAACTTTAGTTCTGGCAATACTTTGTAGCAGTCGCTTGGCATCACCAAAGGTCATAAGAATATCAAACTTACTTTGTAGGAGTTTTATCCCACTAAGTTTGGCACTTTTAGGTGGCGATTTTAGTAAATTAAGTGTGGCATTTTCATCAACCTCATTATCTGTAACCGCTAGTAATTGGTCTAAATAAATCTGCTCGTTGATGGAAAGCCCCTCAGAACAAAGTGCAAACAAGCGATTATTAACCATTGAACGAATGTGGCGAATTAATCGGTCAAGGGTACTAAATGCTGGTAACTCATATCGTTCTTTAACTAATTCTTCAATGGCTACATTGATTAAATCAGCAGGGTGGTCTTTTACCTCGGCAGATTCTGCAACTAATGCGGCTATTAATCTTTGGCCTGTTTTATCATACTGTTTAACTTTCAGGTAATCCCGAATCGCCTGAAGATAAGTGTAGCGTTGGCGTTCGGATGGAATTGCTTTTACCCAATCTTGTAACTTTAAACACGACCGGATATGTTTGATAACCGCAATCGGTACTAATTTGGGGTGAGGAAAATAACCAAGCCGTTGGAAGGATTTTAGCATGACCATAAAACTAAGAAATCCTT
>NZ_CAWUDM010000222.1:0-1919 GCF_963920855.1 Nostoc sp. CCY0012
CCTTCGGGAAGCTACGCTAACGGCTACGCTCACGGCAAGCCTACTCCCTACTCCCCATTCCCTCCTTCCAAAAGTCGGTATTCTTTTCTACCGCGCTCATTATCTATCGGGAAATACCAAGGTAATTGATGCTTTGTGTAAGGCTTTAGTACAGCGCAATTTACAACCTGTACCGTTGTTTGTTTCTTCATTGCGTGACCCCGATGTGCAAGCAGAATTGAATGAATTTTTTCAACCGAAAGACTCGGAGCAAATTGGTGTATTACTGAATACCACGAGTTTTTCTCTGGCGCGATTGGAAGCAGAAGCACCCCAACTCGACTTGTGGCACAAGTTAGATGTACCAGTTTTACAAGTGATTCTCAGTGGCGGTGGTGTGGAACAGTGGGAAGCACAATCACAAGGGCTTTCTCCCCGCGATATGGCCATGAATGTGGCACTACCAGAAGTCGATGGGCGAATTATTACTCGCGCCGTGTCTTTTAAGACCGTACAAACACGAAATACTGACTTAGAAACAGATGTGGTAGTTTATGAACCAGTAAGCGATCGCATTGAGTTTGTTGCTGAATTAGCAGCCAATTGGGTACGCCTGCGCTCAAAACCACCCCAAGAACGGCGTATTGCCTTGATTTTGGCAAATTACCCCAATCGTAATGGCAGGCTAGCTAATGGTGTGGGACTGGACACGCCAGCTAGTTGTGTGGAAATAATTAAGGCTTTACAGGCTGCTGGGTATTTGGTAGAAAATGCCCCCACTCATGGAGATGAATTAATTCAACGTCTTACCGATGGTGTAACTAATGACCCAGAAGGTAGGGAATTGCGACCAGTGCAGCAAAGTTTATCTGGTGAGGCGTATCAAGAGTATTTTGCTAGTTTACCGGAAGTTGTACGGCAAGAAATTAGTGAAAGATGGTCTAACCACAGAGACACAGAGGAGCAAAATCAGTATAACTCCCCCCTGCCCCCTGCCCCCTGCCCCCCTGCCTCTTCCCAACTCCCCATTCCTGGGATTCAACTTGGCAAAATCTTCGTAGGCATTCAACCATCACGGGGTTATGATATTGACCCTAGTTTGAATTATCATGCGCCAGATTTAGTACCAACTCATGATTATTTAGCTTTTTATCATTGGGTGAGGTCAAGTTTTGGCGCTGATGCGGTTGTGCATGTGGGAAAACATGGCAACTTAGAATGGCTACCGGGGAAGAGTGTGGCTTTATCTAGTACTTGTTATCCCGAAGTCGCATTGGGGCCAGTTCCTCATCTTTATCCGTTTATTGTTAATGACCCAGGTGAAGGTTCACAAGCCAAGCGTCGCGCCCAAGCGGTGATTTTAGATCACCTTACGCCCCCCATGACCCGTGCTGAACTGTATGGTGCTTTGCAACAGTTAGAAAATTTAGTTGATGAATATTACGAAGCCGAAAGTTTAGATCCTTCACGTTTACCAGCAATCCGCGATCGCATTCAGGAATTGGTCATTGCCGAAAATCTTCATAAAGATTTAGGTATTCAAGATGCAACCGATATTTTAAAGTTTGAATCTTTAATTTTGAATTTCATCGGCGGCTATCTTTGTGAATTAAAAGAAGCCCAAATTCGTGATGGGTTACATATTTTTGGGCAATGTCCCCAAGGACGACAACTGCGAGATTTAATCGTGGCGATCGCCCGCATCCCCAACCGCTACTCTATAGGTATTACCCGCGCCATAACTGAAAAATGGGGTTTGGACTTCGACCCCCTGACAACAGACTTCAGCACTCAGTTATCAGAAATTGATCAGCAAATTTTAGCCACCAAAACCCCAAATCCCTGTCGTACCGTTGGTGACGCAGTAGAAATCCTCGAAGAACACGCAGCCCATCTCATAGAAAAACTCCTAACTCCCCACTCCCCACTCCCCACTCCCC
>NZ_CAWUDM010000223.1:0-1837 GCF_963920855.1 Nostoc sp. CCY0012
CCCTAGCTATCTAATTGGTGTTGTTTGGAGGTAAACTGAAAAACACCTACCAGCAGGCATTCCTTCGTGATAGTAAAATTACCTAGCCACCGCCCACAAAGAAATTTCCCGGATGCCAAACGAATAATTGTGAAATGTGAGCTAAATTCGTGTATACATTGCGATACAAAATTAATTAGCCTTCCATCTTGGCATATGCGGAAAACGATTCAAACGCTAAACGGAGCAGTGTTTGTGGCAGGAAAGGGAAAAGAATGTGCTAACGCTGAATGTGAATATTTTGGTCAACACTACTTAGCGTATGGTGTACTAAAATATAGTTTACCTCAAAGCACTTACGGATTAGATGTGCTGGCATTTATCGGTTGGCAACATGAGCATGAGCATCAACAGTTGGTAGAAATTCAACGCTCATTAAACCAACGTGGTGTTGAAATTAACGAGAGTAATGTAGGTAAGTTATACCGTCAATTTCTGGCACTGTTGGGTGGAGCAATAGCACATACACAGGAGAAATTAGCTGCCACAGCAGTCCTTCATGGTGGCTTGATTTGGGCAATAGATGCCTTACAGCCCGAAGGCCACGGAACCTTACTGTATGTATTGTACGAGGTATTAAGCGGTACACCAGTAAGTGGAATTCAATTACCACAGGCACAAGGACAACAGTTAATTGAGTGGCTGCAACCATATCAGAAGTTACCGTACAAAGTGCTGGCAACATTGTCAGATGGGGAATCAGCAATCATCACGGCAATGAATTCAACTTGGCCAGATGCACCACATCAACGTTGTCAGGCACACTTTCTCAGTAATTTAAGCGAAGCGGTACTGCCATTAGATACAAAGCTAAGACAACAATTAAAGGCAGATTTAGATGGACTGCCACAAGTTCCAGAGAGTTCAGAAAGACCTCAATATCCAAGCTCCGAACAGCAACAAGACAATACCCCCTTTTTTCAGGAATTCCCTTTTTGTCACGAGGCATAGAGTTAATGGCAATCGAATCCCAGATTCGGGCTGCAATTCGGGATTGTGTCAATCGTACTAGTCGCAAACCTTTTCGTTGGGGTGGTTTAAGCGGTTATGAACAACTACAAGCAATAGGTTTGATACTACGTAGTTTACCATGTCGAGAACTGGATACAGATTATTTGTCTCTCTTGTCAGTATGGATTGACCAAGCTTTAAGCAACAATCTTTCCGTAGCCTTGGATTTGGCAGAAGCGCACAAGTGGTTGCAACGAATTGCCGAATGTTTATGCTATCCAAATAACTCCAATTTCACCTCAGACGATGTAACCGATATTACACAAACTGCCAAAATCCCCTTAACAAGTTTTCAAGTTCGGCGCGACATGGAACAGCTATTACAGCAGTTTGTGCCTGACCCAGGACAAAATCCAGCACAGTTGGCCTTAAAGAAGAAGTTACAACGTTTATGGGATAAATACGGGGCTAACTTATTGCACTGCTATGATATTCCTGGCTTACCGCCAGATAACTTGAAAATGGAAGCGATGTTCAGCCATTTGCGTCGCCATCAACGGCGAATCAGTGGCCGCAAGTCAACTGCCACATTGCGCTATTTTGGTCAATATCAAGTTTTATTCGTAGCCGAAACCGAAAAACACTTACTTGAGCAAATTCAGGAAGTTCCCATAGCTGAGTACAAAACTCAACGTCTTAGATTAGCTAGGGCTGAAGCTCCTCGCCAACGCAAACATCGCCTTCACCATAACCCAATTAACGCAATACAAGTTCTGGTCAATCAACATACCGAACTTCTCTCTGTGCTTGATTCTTAACCTCTTCAATACCAATTAGATAGTTAGGG
>NZ_CAWUDM010000224.1:0-1678 GCF_963920855.1 Nostoc sp. CCY0012
CTTTGCTGCAACTGTTCATAATGCGGTTCAGTTATCTAATGATATCGGGCAGACATTAGGTCAAGCCATAGGTAATGTTTTAACATTGATTGGCATCAAAGATGACAAAAATCAACCTTTAAACGTTAACCAAATTATTGGTAATTCTGTAGAAAATATTGTCAAAGGAATAGTAGGAGTAGAAAACTACACTAATTTAACTGAGAATTGGGCAAAAGCTAACCGAATTTATCAAGCTACAACCAATGTTATTAATTCCTTCCAGAATTTATCATCTACTATCTTAAACGCCTTAGAAGTTACTATTGGCAGAATCGGTAAAATTGGCAACGCTTTAAGAGCATCTGGTGAAGTTTTAGAGAATGCCTATACCTGGATGAATCCTCAACCCAAAATCAATAGAGTTACTCAAACCTTAGAAACGCTATCAGCAGGTGCTTCCACAATTCAGATGGTTACTCAAGCACCATTAGATGTAATTCAAGCAACTACTGAGATGACCAACGCCAATACAGAGTTTATCAAAGCCTTAAAAGAGGACGATAAACCAGCACATAAATCTACTCCAGAACCAGAACCAGATGTTTTAAAAGCTGAAAAAGCAGCAAGTAAAGCTGTCAGTGCTGGTAAAGAAATGACAGAAGAAACTTTAGACCCAGATGAAGATTAAGAGGTGAAAATATGCCATTACCAGAAGGATTTAGCGAATGGGAGCATCTGCACCACTAAGCTCTCAGACTTTGGCACAATCGCGCTGTTAGCCAATACTTCAGAAACACAACGGCGAATAGCCTAGAAACGCCAAAAGAATCTCTAAGAGTCGCGTGTGAAATGAAGGACAATGACACCAGCACCATGACTCTGATGAGAATGTGGCTATTTGAAGTCACAGCCGGCCGGCTGCAATCTGTGCAAGCCCCAATTTACGGTATCCCTGTCGCGGATTATCAGCGAGATGTAGCATTTAAGCCACAAGTAAAGCTGTATTTTCGTGAGCGCTACACCGACCTTACAGACCGCACCGCACCAGGACGGGGAGAAATTGCTTTTAGGTTGATGAATGAAACCTCTAGCACTTACACCCGTGCCAAAGCTGAAGAAATGGCCAGAGACATCAAGCGCGAATTTGCTAATCCGATTTTTGTTTGGGAGAAGGGAAAATATTATTACTACTATCGTGATCATGAACGAGGTTACGATCTACGGCTTTTGGTTAAGAGTAAAGCCGAGGGTGAGAGGCTGGCGCGTGCAGTAGTCGCCATCCAATCACACCCGTTTGAAAGTACGAGCGTGGATTTTGTAGACACAGATAAACTTTACCCAAGTAATCCAGGCACTCAGTTAGTCTATGGTCGGCAAGTCAAAAAACCTGTTAGACGAGCAACGGTAGATGTTCGATTCCGGTACGCCCAGTTATTTTTAAATGGACGGCAAACGGTAATCAATCTAGTATCCACACCAGAAGCCGGCTTACGGTCTGTAATCGAAAGGGTAAACGTTGCCTAATAAAGTCACGGAAACAAGTATAGTGATCGACACGAGTTTTTTACGTTTTTTATCGTGCTAGACATGAGGTATCAATTAGTACCGAGTGTTACCCGATCATGGTTAAGCGTTTCAATAATCTAGTAGTCTGTCAAATACAAGATGACGGATAATGGGAGATATATTTTCCAGC
>NZ_CAWUDM010000225.1:0-1626 GCF_963920855.1 Nostoc sp. CCY0012
TCAGTCAGACTCCTGGTATACAAGCGGTTCAAGACTTTTCTGCACCACTAAGCTCCAGTGCTTTGATTTTGAGCAGGGCGAATTGGCTATGAATAGCTTTCTCTTGCTTGTCAGTAAGTGATTTACTGATACTGTATGCAGTCAATAAAGCGATACTCCCACCAATTCCAAATAAGTAAGCGGTGCTGTCTTCTGGTGGTAAAACTCTCAACACTCGGATATTAATATCAAATAGTTGATTGCGTCGTTCATTATCAATAATGTGAGCAATTCCCCGGCGCACACTTGACCCTCTACAATCACTGTTTACTCTACAAAATAAAACCTCGCTATGCTTAATTGAGTCGGTGAACAATGGCACAGTTGCAGCTAGTCCACCAACTAACAATGCACCTACTAACAAAGTAGATGCCTTGCGCTCACGCCTGAGATTTTCGTTGAATTGTTCTATCTCTTGCATTGTGCTTTTACCCAAAACAATAGATAAATTCCAGCGATTAAGTACAGCCAATATCCTTGGAGGAATAATCTGGTTTTGGTGATGAAACTGTTTAACACGCCGAGAGTATCAGGAGTAATTAACAAGTTCACCAGTGCATCAATGTTGAAAACAAAGTCAATAAACCCAGTGGCTAAATAGTTGAGCGTGACAACTGTAGCTAAGGAACTAATTAAAATCCCCCAGAAACTATTTATCCTGTACATTTGGATTACCCAGAGATTTAAAATAAATAACTACTGCCATGAAAATTAAAGCAATCAATAGTGAGATATTCATGCTGGGTAACTGCCAAGTTAAACCATTGTTAGCTCTAATTTCTTTGTAGGTTTCAGCAATTGCGTCATGGGTAAGTATTACTTCTTTGGTAATTCTGCTAGTACCTGAAAATGACACTGCACCACCTATAAATAATTTGGCGATTCCTATGAGTGGCTTATCTCCAAAGCCTATTCTCCAATTCTCACTTGATGCCTCAAAATTGAAACTATCTCCTATATGAACTAATCCAGGTATTAAAGCTACGCAAGCACTAAATACCTGAATAATCACCAGTGTTACTCTCAGTTCAAACAGCAACCATGACAAGCTACAGGAACCTACCTGACAAACTAGAAAGAGTATACCGCTATCAATTCGCTTACGAGCTTCGATATCTTCATACAATCGATTTTCGATGTGTTGTAAGTACCTCAAAGTATCTTCATTGGGAGAAGATTCTTGATTGTCTAGCAGTTCTTCTAGCTCCGTTGGTTGCATGGGAGTAAAATCGAATTGGAAAAATTTACTCAATCTTTGTTCCCCAGGATGCTATTACCTGGGGAATTTTATTGTTTAGAATCCTAAAGCTGTACGCAATTGCAGTATTCTGGCTCTTAGTCCTGGTGTCTGGTAGTCTTTCTCAGATATGAGGTCATAACGAGCGCGATCTCCTTTATTCAATCCCTCGTTTAATTCCCTCATTTCGTGCGCTTCATCTGCTGCTATTTGCTTAATTTCAGGTCTATAGGATTGTTCAATTAATGAGGTTTGTTGGTCTATACCTGCTAGATGAGCATCAAGATAGCCTTTGATTTGGGTGTAGTTCATCTGGTATTGATGACGTTGGTTTTCACCCGTTTTAGATG
>NZ_CAWUDM010000226.1:0-1610 GCF_963920855.1 Nostoc sp. CCY0012
GCAATGCTAGTGAATCCTGGAAGAATCTACCGTGGAAACAATTTCGCAAGAATCTCTTCCGCCTACAAAAACGAGTGTACAAAGCCATTCGAGATGGAGACACGCGCAAAGCAAAGTCCCTTCAAAGGCTGATATTGAAATCCACCTCAGCAAGATTACTGGCAATCCGTCAAGTAACACAGCTAAACGCTGGGAAAAAGACAGCAGGAGTTGATGGTAAGGCATCGCTCACCTTCGAGCAAAGGCTAGAACTGAACTTAAAACTCAGAAGCAAAGCCCATAACTGGTATCATCAACCACTACGGGAAATCCCAATTCCCAAAAAGGACGGAAAAACCCGCATCCTAAAAGTCCCTACTATTGCGGATAGAGCATGGCAATGCCTAGTGAAGTACGCTTTAGAACCAGCACACGAAGCAACTTTCCACGCCAGGAGTTACGGATTTAGAACGGGACGTTCGGCACACGATGCCCAGAAAATGCTCTTCCAAAATCTTAGCCTCAGGGCGAACGGAATAACCAAACGAGTCATAGAACTCGATGTCGAAAAATGCTAAGTGCTTCGCACACGCTACGCGAACGATAGAATCAACCATTCAGCCATCATGGAACGGCTCATCGCCCCATCCGGTATCAAGACCGGAATCTATAGATGTCTGAAAGCTGGAGTTAACCCAGAGTTTCCTGAACAAGGAACTCCGCAAGGAGGAGTGGTAAGCCCAATCCTCGCCAATATTGCACTTAATGGAATAGAGGATATACACCAATCAATTCGCTATGCGGACGATATGGTATTTATACTCAAACCCAAAGATAACGCTATTGGCATACTTGACCGCATTAGCCAGTTCCTTGCACAACGTGGGATGAATGTCAGCGAAAAGAAAACTAAGCTGACTGCCTCGACACAGGGGTTTGATTTCCTTGGCTGGCATTTCAAAGTGCAGAGCAACGGAAAGTTTAGATGTGTCCCTTCAGTGGATAACTTCAAAGCATTCCGTCAGAAAGTCAAATACATCGTCAACAACTCGAATTATGGAGCCACAGTCAAAGCGCAGAAATTAGCACCTGTGGTTAGAGGCTGGAGAAACTACCATCGCTACTGCAAAATGGATGGGTCACGGTTCTCATTGTGGCATATCAATAACAGAGCATTCAAGGTATTTAATAGGGAAACTAAACAGGACGCTGAATCTAGCAGGAAACTGATAGAGAAAGCGTTTCCACGAGTTCCTTACTCCGAAAACAAACACGTCAACGTCAAAGGTGATAAATCACCATTCGATGGAGACTTGACCTACTGGAGTGAGCGTAACAGCAAACTCTACAACGGCAACACCTCTAAAGCCCTAAAACGGCAAAACCATAACTGTGGGCATTGTGGACTAAAAATGCTTGAGGGTGAAAAGGTACATCTACATCATGTCGATGGAAACCACAATAACTGGAAAACCAAAAACCTTATAGCCATTCACGAAAGTTGTCACGATTATACCCACATGGGCAACAGCTAAAAGCTAAGAACATCGAAAGCTGGGTGCTGGGAAACCCGCACGCCCAGATTGAACAGAGAGGTGCGGCGGATAATACCGCCCATCGACTCTAACGAT
>NZ_CAWUDM010000227.1:0-1585 GCF_963920855.1 Nostoc sp. CCY0012
AAAAATATTTATATTTTGATCTAGTGTACCTCATTACAGACGGAAGTGCTGTAACCCTCTTCTGTCACTCTCCGAAAACAAAAATTAAAGCCAACTTTTAAAACTCTGACTGGGATTAGGTTTGTGGCTTTATTTTCTAACATGATATATATAATCATTGATTTAGACTGAAACTCTTGTCTGGTAAGGATTACATCTTTTTATCTAGGGAAAGTGACAGAAGAGGGGTAATGGCTGAAACAGTGCGGTCAACAAGAGTGGCTAACTTGTTTCTACCACCAATACGAAACAGCAAACCATTGTCAGACAGTGAGTTGGTCACACAAAGCAAATCAGTGGGTTTACCTTGAGCATAAAGTTGGCTGGCAGCTTGATAAATATCCTTGTGAGCGCCAATGTAAAAAGCATCTGCAACTAAGCGATCGCCCACTCTACTCATTGCCTCTGGGTCAAGCATGATACCGCCGAGTATTGCTTCTTCAGCTTCGATGCTTTGTGGGGGTAAATGGTCTGTAGCAATGCCAAAGTTCATGTTTTGAGTCATAAAAACCTCGTAAATTCAAAAAATGTCAGAATTGCTGTGAAAAGGCTATGGAGAGGGGAGAAAGGGCAGGAGTATGTATTTATGTATTTCCTCATTTCGCTATTCCAAAGCCTTTTCAAGCGGCTTGTGGATGGAGATAGACATACATTTGGGGATGATTGGTTTGTAACCAGTTCAACCAGTTAGTAGTTGCACCTGTGTGTTGTTGGTCATAACGGGTGGTGAACTGTGCGATCGCCTGATCTGCACCAACCTTGTCTGCAAGGTCGAGTAGTTCGCAGAATATGGCTTTGTGCCAGTCAAGGGAGCGATTGGAGTAGTAGCCAATAGGTTGGTCACGCTGTTGAGCTTGTTGAGTGGGGGATGAATTTTCTTCGAGTTCCAGAACTTGTGACCAATAGCCCAGTAATTCTTCCAATCCCCCTTTAGAGCTTTCGAGATTGCCGATGGATTTGATGACTGTGGGAATTTTTTCTGTCCACTCGCACCCACTCCACTTAGCTCTTTCTCTGGCAATTAACTTGACAAGCCGGCGATCGCAAGTTTGGTAAATCTTGTCTCTGGTGTCTGTCCGCCAAGGAAAACGCCAGCCCCGCAGTTTAATTTCGCTTTTGTAAACCGCAGGTAACGGATCAGATGCCATGATGCCAGGGTCTAGCAAAACTTGGTTGATTAAATCTTCCACCGACTGAAATTTTTGCCTTGTAGATGTTTTATTCGATTGTTCGACTTTGTCGAATGACCCCGCAAGTATGGCACCACATGAGGGTTTATCGGGTTGAGAAGAAGATTCGGGTTTGATGGACAACGAAGCGAAGGATTGGGGAATTGGTTCTTGTTCTTGGTTCGGTTGTTCCTTCAAGCTAGTTTTTTCTTCACACACACACTCATGGGTGGGGGGTGCGCCGGGTTTAGGGGGCGCGTTCTTAAGTGGATAGACTTCAGATGGATAATCTTCTATTGGATAATCTTTGGGTGTCCCCCCAGCACTACCGGGGTGTCCCCCCAGCACCCCTGGGGTGTTCCCCCAGCACCTGTCTC
>NZ_CAWUDM010000228.1:0-1583 GCF_963920855.1 Nostoc sp. CCY0012
TCCCCACTCCCCACTCCCCACTCCCCACTCCCTACTTTCTACACATATCCGTGTTCAGCTAAAAATCCAGGTGTAATCATGTCTTTTGCCAGGTTTTGCTGACCAGGATTGAGAAACTTTTCCACGTATTTGCCGAGAATGTCTCCTTCTAAATTCACCCAACTGCCAGAGACGAGAGAATTGAGATTGGTTTCGGCATAGGTGAGGGGAATTACCGCCACTGTGAACTGAGATAATTCTGGCTCGTATGCGGCTACTGTGAGGCTGATACCATTCACCGCAATGCTACCTTTGGGGACAATATACCGCGCGATCGCTTCGGGTGCAGTAAAAGTGATTTCCCAAGAACTAGCCGTTTGTGCAGCAGCTACCAATTGACCGATACCGTCTACATGACCCATGACAAAATGACCGCCGACTTTGCCACCTACCCGCAATGAAGCTTCTAAGTTGACGTATCTTTGTTGTGTTTGCTCATCTTTTAGGGTTGTGCGGCGTAAAGTCTCCGGTGAAGCGGTGGCGATAAACCCATTGTTTAAAATTTCTTCTACTGTCAAACAAACACCATCTACAGCCACGCTGTCACCATAAGCTAAATCCTGCATAATGACATCAGAAGACTGATTCACACAAGTAATTTGCCAAGAATCACCCCCTAAGGGTTTCATGGTTCCTAAGGCTTGGATTAATCCTGTAAACACGGCTTTTTTCTAAAACTTACTCTATTTATTGCCTAATTTCGCCGGAAATCCACTGTAATTCTCACAATAATGCAGAATCATTTAGGTATAATTTCTGACTGTTTTTATTATAAGGTTCTTAACACATTCGCATCTCTCACAAGGCATACTTGGTTAAGAAGGTTATTGTCTAGATAGACCACTTTGACTTACTCTGGTGTTCACCACAAGTTCGGAGTTTAATAGAAGCAATTATAGAGAACAATGCTTATGTTTATTCCCACCCCCAGGTTAACCCAAAAAAGGGTATTATTTGTTACACAGCGACCAATCGCTCACAGGATTGTAGAGGCTTAGGCAATGATTGAAATGAAAGTCGCTGGCATAGCATTAGATGCCATAACCCGCAGCCCGATAGTACTTTTGAAAGATGCCTTAGATCGACGCGCTTTGCCAATTTATATTGGACAGGAACAAGCTAGGGCAATTATGGGCGCGCTAGAGAATCAAAAGCCTCCCAGGCCTTTAACCCACGACTTAATTGTGAGTCTTTTAGAGTCATGTTCTATGATTCTCGAAAAGGTAATTATTCATTCCTTACAGAAGGATACTTTTTATGCAGCATTAATTGTCCAGCAGGGCGAAATCAAAAAAGAAATCGATGCACGTCCTAGCGATGCGATCGCCGTCGCCCTCCGTACTAATGCGCCCATTTGGGTAATGGAAGAAGTCGTTGCTGAAGCGTCAATTCCTGTTGATCGTGATGCTGATGAAGCAGAACAACAAGCCTTCCGAGAATTTATTTCTAATCTTCGTCCTGAAGATTTAATTAAGCGTTTCGGTAATGGCGACAGCTAGAAAATTGGGGAGCCGGAGGAGATGGGGAGATGGGGGGATGGGGAG
>NZ_CAWUDM010000229.1:0-1503 GCF_963920855.1 Nostoc sp. CCY0012
CAGTAAACCAAAAAGTTTTCCCAAAAGGGCGAATCACTAGGTATATAGGAGATATCACCAATAAACGAGTACAGAGAAGCAAGTATTATAAAATACTCATTACATAAAAAATAGTTATCATATTTTACAGCACTTCAAAATATGAAATGATTAAAGTAGTATGTCGTATATTGGCTGAAAAAATTGACTGTTTCATCTCGACGAAAAGCCAAGAGGAGCGAGTCTACAGAAGAACCAATTTTAACAGACTCAGAAACCCTTGATGAAGTCCTAAAGTGTTTAGTAGAAAATTTTTCGATTGAAACTCAAGGAGTATGTGACCAGCAAACTTTATTTGAGATCCTCATAAAAGCAGCCAGCAGTGGAGATAGTATTGAGAACACAGCTAAACTATTAAAGAATGTTCCGACAGCCAATGATATTAGATATCATCTCAATAAAATCAATAATTTTGAAGAATTAGAGGCGCAAATTAACCTGGCATTGAAAAGCCGAATCCCTTTAGGATTAAAAAAAGGCTGTTTAAAAATAGCGATTGATTTAAATCTAATTTGCTATTATGGTAAGCCAACATCGGAGGAATTACCTTACATATATCGAAGTCAAGCAAAATCTGGTACGCATTCATTTTACGCCTATGCAACTTTATATGTAATTACCAAAAATAAGCGTGTAACCCTTGCTGTTAGGGGAGTTCGTCAACTAGATACTAGTGCCGCTATAATTACTTATTTATTAGCAGAACTTGACTCCCTTAAGATAAATGTAAAAAAGCTATACCTGGATAGAGGCTTTTTTAATACTCCTGTAATTAGATGGTTACAAGCATTAGATATTCCATTTATTATGCCTGCTGTCAAAACAGGAAAGCAAGGAGGAATCAAGCAGCTTTTAAAGGGTAAAAAAAGTTATAAAACTACCTATACAATTACAAGAGACAAAGATGATTCAGTCACCTTTGACTTATGGATTGTCTGTAAGTATAGAAAGGGGAAGCGTAAAAAGTATGGAGTGCAATACTTTGCTTATGTTACTTATAAAATCAAAACAAATTTAAATTATATCTATGAAGATTATCGAAAAAGATTTGGTATTGAAACTAGCTATCGGCTGAAAAATATTTGCCGAATTAAAACTAATAATAAAAATCCAGTTTTGAGATTACTATTCCTTGGCATATCCTTTCTTTTAGTTAATATTTGGGTGAATATACTTTGGCTTAGAATCAGTCGTAAAAGGAAAGGGAGTCGATTAATTTATCGCACACTTTTTACACTTAAACAGATGTTGGCCTTTTTATCTCAAGCCCTACAGCGCAAATATCAAGTAGTTGAAAGCATTTATATTCCAACAGGTTAGCACTGAAAATCTCTCGACCAACTAATCATAAGTAATCATAATCTATACTGTGTCTGCCGGTTAGAGAATTACATATCAAGAAGTATCAAAAGATATAAGTATTTTAGCGATCGCTCTTCTCTTAAAAACTTTTTGGTTTACTGA
>NZ_CAWUDM010000230.1:0-1469 GCF_963920855.1 Nostoc sp. CCY0012
CTTATATCTTGCACCTAACTGGATAAACACTGAATACGTAAAATAAAGGTCAAAATAACTACAGGTTTTTTTAGTCCTGATATACTTAAACCTTGGTTATTTAATACACTTTATAAATGCCCAATTGCTGACTTATTTCAGTAAGTACAACCGGGTAGTTTTAGATAATGATAATCATTTAGTGGGTTGGGGGTGGAGAGGCTAGCAATGCTAGCCTCTCCACCCCCTGATTCGATTATCATTTTCATGAATAACTACGTCTTGACTTAAGTGGAGTTAAGTTGCCTGTATTTGCTGAAAGTAACCAAAATATGAGAAAAAGGGCGTATTCATTGATTTATAAGCAAGAAAAATGTCTCATCTTCTTGCTCACGCCCAAGAGCTAGTTTACACCCTCGAATCATTCATGCCTTCTGCCTACCAACGCGAAAATCTCAATTCTATGTTGGGATTATTCCTTGAGGCCAGAGGCTATCCCCTACCTCAACACAGTCAAACCAAGTCTGCTAGTGCCTTAAGCCGCTTTCTCAATACTTATGATTGGCCTACCCGTAAAATTATCCGCACTACTCGTCAACATATCATCAGAGCAATTTTATCTTGTTGTCCCAAAGGTCGTAGACCTCAACTGCAAGTCATCCTTGACCTGACTACTCTGGAGAAATGCGGTAAATTCAAGTCCTTTGACAATTTAATCCGCTTTTATAACCGTAAACGGGGATTGCATGTAGTGGTCATGTATCTGGTTATCGGGCAATGGCGGATTCCTTGGAGTTTTAGGGTTTGGAGAGGTAAAGGTACTACCTCTCCTGCACAGTTGGGATTAAAACTACTCAAGAATTTACCCAAATCATTGACCAAACGCTTTCAAGTTATGGTTTTGGCAGATACTGCATTTGGCAGTGCCGATTTTATTGGTGGTGTCCGCTCTCTCAAATACCATGCTGTTACTGGTTTACTATCAAGCCGCCGACTCACTGATGGGCGACGTTTAAGATGCTTGCACAAACGTGGTCAACAAATTCAACTCCAAGGTTTTAACTTCCCTGTTTGGGTGTCTTGGTTCTATCTCAAACGTCATGATGGAAAGCTCGAAAAACGTTTTGTTTTATCTACCAGACCTCTTAAGGCTAGTACCATCACTTGGTGGGGTAAACGCCGATGGCAGATTGAGGGGTGGTTTAAAACTGCAAAACATCGCTTTGGCCTTCATCGTTTTGGTCAAGGAACCCTATTGGGCGTTTACCGCTGGCTAGTCCTTTCCTTCCTCAGCTTTGTTTTGGCCCATTGGGCTTATTTATCCACTAATACTCAAAATTTACCTGACTGGGGACAAGCCGCACACACTGCCCTCGAGTTTATTTTTCCACAAATTGTTATGTCTTCTTTTTTACTTCACCTTAAACAGATAATTCCTCTCGCACGTAGTCAAGGTTTTGACATTCATATTTCCAGGTGCAAGATCTAAG
>NZ_CAWUDM010000231.1:0-1439 GCF_963920855.1 Nostoc sp. CCY0012
TTAGAAGGATTTACCAGTTAAGCACATATTCATAATTACCAACCAAAAATCATGACTAAAAAGCTAACTGACACAACCACTACCACCACAAAAGCGACATTAAAAAACCACGTTGCACCCAAAGCTAGAAGAATTGGCAATGTTTTAAAGTCTAAATTTGGTGTAAATCTGGCTGACTTTGATGCAGCATTGGGTGGAGATGTAGCATCTGCCCAAAAAATTGGGGAACTAGCAAGGCAAGGACGATTATCAGCCGAACTAGCGCCAAAACTTGCACAAGCTTACATCGAGATTATTAACGGTTCAGAAGCATAGTGCGATTCGTTGTTAGCTGAATCACGGTAAACAGCCCGTACATAAGCTAACCAACCCAATCCAATCATGGAAAAAGGTTGAACTCTCGGTCTGATATGGGTGAAAGTCCCATCTACCAGACTCAGGTATGACTCCCTACCTGCCCATGATGACCCGACTCGGTTTCGGGAGGTCAAAGCTGGGAACAGGACGCAATCAGACATCCGTTGTGGGATGACACTCGGCGTTAATGGGGAGTTCCCACGGTGAAACAGAGCCTTAAAAAGCAACCTACTGAGGAGCAGGACACAACATCAAAAACCTGACTCCACTGGAGTTAATTCCCGCCGCATTTTAAGCTAATAACGGCAAGAGTCTAGGGAATCCAGTGGTTGAAGTGGCTACACCTAACGGAACTAACAATCAACCGAGGGAACGAATAAAAACGGGTTGAGGGTCTAAGGGAGGTCGAACCCTATAAGTAGGCTGGACGAGCAGCGGAACTCCTTCAATTCGGGTAGGACAGACCGTAATTGGTCTGAGGTGTTCAGAATACACAAATTGGAGCAGAGCATGATTAGACACAGTGACAACACTAGTGAATCCTGGAAGACGTTACCCTGGAAGCAATTCCGCCGTAACCTATTCCGCCTACAAAGACGCGTGTACAAAGCGGTTCAAGTTGGAGACAAGCGCAAAGCTAAGTCCCTACAAAAGCTGATTCTGAAATCAACCGCAGCAAGATTACTGGCTATTCGTCAAGTAACACAGCTAAATGCTGGGAAAAAGACCGCAGGAATTGATGGCAAAAAGTCCCTGAATTTTCAGGAACGCTTCGAGCTTAATGAACTGCTAAAAGCATCCGTTAGCAACTGGAAACACCAGGAACTAAGAGAAATACCCATCCCCAAAAAGGACGGTACTATGAGGATGCTGAAAATCCCCACTATTGCAGATAGAGCATATCAATGCCTTATCAAATACGCATTAGAACCAGCACACGAAGCAACCTTCCACGCTAGGAGCTACGGGTTTAGGACGGGACGCTCGGCGCATGACGCGCAAAGACACCTATACAACAACCTAAGCTCCCAAGCCAACGGAATAGATAAACGAGTTATAGAACTCGATATCGAAAAATGTTT
>NZ_CAWUDM010000232.1:0-1416 GCF_963920855.1 Nostoc sp. CCY0012
GGCAGGGGGCAGGGAGCAGGGGGAGAAGAAGCTGACTAATTACTAATGACTAATGATATTTAATTAGCCGAATTTCAATACTGATCGCATAATTATGAAGAAGTGGCAACTTCCCTCAAGGGATAACTGTCTCATCTTAAGTGGTAGACACTACAGTTCCAGAGCATCACACAGATACTAAATGTGATTTAAATGATCAGTATGAAATTTCAACTGTTGTTAGGCTCTTTATTTTCTCAGATCAAAGTACGTCATTGGTGGATAGGTATCTTTTTGTGGTTGGCTTTGGTGGCCCCCGCTCAAGCATCTGTGATTCTGCGCGTGGCAATTGAAAGAGGTGTTAATCAGGTTAAAGTCGGTAGTTCCACGACTGCGGTTGTGAAGGATAGTAGTGGTCGGACTCTGGGGCAATTACCGGCGATGAGTTCATTTAATGCCCAAACTATCCCTGGTGGTGTGGCTTTGGATAGGTGGCAATCTGGTTTATTTTGGATTGAACCCACAGGTGATGGATTTGTTTATATTGGCGATCGCTGGTATCGGGGGAGAACGTTGGTTGTCCCGACAGACAAGGGTTTAGATGCCGTTAATTGGGTTGATTTAGAAGAATATCTTTACAGTGTCCTTGGTGGTGAAATGGATGCTGGCTGGCCTCAGGAGGCTCTCAAAGCCCAGGCGATCGCCGCTCGTACCTATGCTCTTTACAAACGCAACGAACAACGCAATAATCCCACTTTTGACTTGGGTGCTAGTCCAGATCGCTGGCAAATTTATAAAGGAGTCATGAGCGAATCTTCTAGCACTTACAACGCAGTCGATGCTACCGCTGGCAAAGTCCTGACTCATAACAACCAAGTTATTCTCTCGGTCTTCCACGCCTGTTCTGGCGGACACACTGAAAATGTAGAAGATGTTTGGGGAAATCCTTTAGCTTACCTGCGTGCTGTTCAGGACTACGATCAAAATATCAGCGCTTGTAATTGGGTAAATACCTTCACTCCAGATGAAATTGGCAGCAGAGTTTCTGGTGTAGGTACTGTCACAGAAATGATTCCCGAAGCTCACTCACCTTTCGGTAGTGTTAAAGCTTTAAGAATTGTCGGTGACAAGGGTACCAAAACACTCAAGGGCGAAGAAGTACGTACTGCGCTCAAACTGAGAAGTACCCGCTTTCGCATCAGTAAACAACAAGACGGTAAATTTGTCCTACAAGGCCTAGGTTTCGGTCATGGTTTAGGCATGAGTCAATGGGGAGCATATAATTTGGCCCGACAAGGAGCAAACCACCTACAAATTTTAGGACACTATTACCGAGGTGTAGCCCTCACGCCAATTAAGGCGAAGTGATTGCAGACAAGGGGACAAGAGGACAAGGGGACAAGGGGACAAGGGGACAAGGGGACAAGGGGACAAGGG
>NZ_CAWUDM010000233.1:0-1351 GCF_963920855.1 Nostoc sp. CCY0012
AAGATATAAGTATTTTAGCGATCGCTCTTCTCTTAAAAACTTTTTGGTTTACTGAGTAAAGCCACACATACCAAAATTAAGGAATATTACCAAGCAGTTAACAGTCAACCTTTGAGTTTGGAATTGGCACGATTAGCACCCCAGCCTGGAGAAACGGCACAGCAATTATATAAACGCATTCAGGATGACCCAGTGATTCAACAACTTGAGCATCAGTTAGCGGATCGTCAACGTGCTATCGAACATGAGCGATGGGCGCATCAAAGCGCGATCGCTAGTGAAAAACTCAGGCAAAAACTGGAAGCAGAAAACTTAATGCTGCAACAGCAAAAACAACTCCTGCACGACTTACCCTTGGAGGATGTGGCTTGGGAGTTAGGATTAGACCGTGACCATCAGCAGCCGGGGATTTGGAGGGGTCACGGACACATCATCAATATCAATGATTGCAAATTTTATGAGTTTGCCCCCATCAAAGCTTTTGGAGTTGGAGAGGTACAGCAGATAGAGAAAGAATTATTGTTCAACAACGCCCTATCCTCAAATGCTTCCCCTAGACTGTTCAACGGTAGTACCGCCATTGAATTAGTGATGCACGTTAACCAATGTGATGATCAGCAAGCTTACACATGGCTGCATGATAATTTTGGTGAAATCGGGGTGAAGAGGGCAATCATCGCCCAATTTCGCAAAATAGCTACTGAAATTGCCCAGTTTGAACCCAGACCCAAGTTTGTCCCGCCAGCAGCAGACGAGCGCCAATGGCAAGCAGTACATAATTACCTGACCCAGAACTGTGGAATACTACCCAATTTTGTGCAAGCCGTTCATGAGCAAGGTTTAGTTTATGCTGACGAGCAACAAAACGCCGTGTTTCTCATCCGGGATCTGGACGGTGAAACCAAAGGTGCATTTTCGATGAAAACAAGAGGAGAAGGTCAAGGATATGTGACTCTAAGCAAGCGCACTGAAGGATGGTTTCACTTCAAACTGGGACAACCACCAAAGGGGGAAATTCAAAAAGTTGTGTTGTGTAAATCACCCATTGAGGTACTTTCATTGGCTAGTCTGTCCATCATTGAAAAGCAAGGAAATCCAGAGCGAACAATGTACATGGCAGTAGATAGCCATAAGAGTCTACCCGTGGATTTTCTCAGCACTGTTGCTCATGTAGAAGTTGCCCATCCCAATGATGAGTTTGACAGTGAAACGGTGCGAATCATCATGGAACAGTTACATCACGCCCAGCGAGTTAAACCTAAAGGTAAAGACTGGAATGACACGCTGTGTACCAGGAAGCTTAGTGGTGCAGAAAACTTTTTGGAGTCTCAAGTTGAAAAAACAGTAACAC
>NZ_CAWUDM010000234.1:0-1319 GCF_963920855.1 Nostoc sp. CCY0012
CTTAACGGGTGACAAGAAGGCTAAACAGCTTGTTTAATAAGGGATAGAGCCTGAAAACCACGTTGAAAAAAGAGGCGTTTATGAGGCTTGAGAGCGATTAAGTTCAGAGCTAAATCAGCCCATAATTCCATGCCATACATCCATAGTTGACCGTAGAGAGCAAAGCTAAAATTACTCTGACGTGGGTACTTATCCTGGTGTTGTTGAATACGTCCGGCATAAGCCTCTATACTTAATTGTTTCATCCGTTGACCGTGCATAGTGGCTAAACTATAAGCAATGACAATCAATAAAACTAAGGCTAAAAAACGAGTTTTATTTACTTTAGTATCTTCTAAATTATAACCACCAGTTTTACAATCCTTGAAGAATTGCTCAATTCCCCATCGGCATCTATAGAGACATAAAGTTTGTTGAAGATTTGGCAAATTCGTTAAAATATACCAAGGCTCTTTTGGTCCCTTGTTGCGATATTTTCTCTTCCAATAAACAGCAATATTAAATAAACCATTATCCGAAGCTTTACCACATTTGACACCCTGATAAAACTTCGACATTCCTGGCTTAAATCCTTGGTTTTTCAGAACTTGATATTCAAGTCCTATTTGTTCTTGAAAATGAAGGTCTTTTTTTTGACGTAGAGCAAAGTATAATCCTTGTTCGTCAAGCCATTTAGCGAGTTTTGGACTATGAAATTCTCTGTCTGCTAACACCACAATCCGACATTTTTTCAACAACTTTATTGCCGTCTTTATCAATCTTTTTTGTGTTTTCAGATGACTATTTCCTACGTGGTTTAATGTTTCCCAATACAGTGGTAGGGCGTGAGTACCCCAGACCAATGTCACCATAAATATATTCCGCCCTTTCCACTGCGTTCGATCCAGTGCTACCATCCAATAACCATATTTTTGATGCTGTTTTTTCTGAAAATAACGGCGCTGTTCTCGATTTAGTTGCTTTGGTGTTAACGATTGTCTAATCCAATATTTTATCAGCGGAAACCACAATAATTTGACGCAGAGTTTCCCTATTACTAAAAATCTTTGTAGATTGCGCTTCCGGCTTTCATATGTAATTGGTTGCGGAAATAAACTTGCCAATTTTGACAGTTTCACCTGACGATGAGCTTGTATCAATAACAACAATATTTCCAGTGTCAGATACTGCTGTTCACTCAAATGCTTTCGGAAAATTGTTTGATATGATTGTGGTAACATTTTGTTTTTTTCGGGGCTTCCTTGCCCCTATTTTTTTACCACCTTATTTTCTCAAATTGTTGCCACATCTCATCTTCAACTGCCTTGTCACCCGTTAAG
>NZ_CAWUDM010000235.1:0-1314 GCF_963920855.1 Nostoc sp. CCY0012
GAAAGAGGCAGGGGGGCAGGGGGCAGGGGGGAAATTTCTTCGTTACTCCCTACTTCCTACTCCCTACTTCCCACTCCCTACCTAATAAGGCGGATAATCATCTTCATCAGCATAGATATAAGAACTAGAAACGCCAGCCATTGCTATTTTAGGTGTTTCTACTTTGATAGCTTCCTTGCCAAATTCTTTGTGTTCTTCAAAAGTCTTACAGATCATTGCAGATTCTACAGAATCAGAGGCAATTAGATACTGTGTTAAAGTCCCCACAGTAGGCTGTTGGTAGTCAACCGTTGAAGCCACCATTACCGTATTCGGTTCAATACCTCTTTCTTCACACTCAATTATGGGGCAGAAAATTCCGTGAGCATGGAATAATGGGCCTTTTGGTGTCACAGGTTGCTTGCGATAAACGGCATAAGCTCTTTCTAATTCCGCTACAAATCCGCTGACGACTCTTCCTTGTTGAAAGTCACAGTAAGTTTTACTAAAACTTGCTCCGGCTGCACCGTTAAGAGTTAATTGTAATGGTGTTTCATGTAAAAACTTCTTATTTTCTCCTACTAAATAAATTAGATAGCGAGTAAAGGTTTTAAATTTAAGTTTGTCTGCTAAAAAAGCATCATAATTTTCTTTAAGAGTACCCAGTTTATTCCCAGTTTCCCGGTCTTTAACAGACAAAGGCCCACGGCGGACTATAACTAACTTGGGAGTATTGGTAATAAAAACGGTTTCCACTCCAGAGCTAAATTCATGCTCTACCTGCTGCCAATTTTCATCCGACTGAAAACCCACAGCATTAGCATTATCCAGCTTAATCGCCAAACCGTGGGGCTGGATGCCATCTGTGCCATACCGAGGATTAATCATCTGACACCAGGGGATGACTTGAGAAGGGGGGGCATTAAATTTCTCGTCCTCAAAGTCGAAATTAGCAGATGCTTTCATCTTTTTAGGCTATCAAAAGTATTTTGCTAAATAAGTTTATCAGGATGGGGAATGAGTAGGTGTTGCTGTTGGAGAGTGATTTTTTAGACTAAGTATTATTTTAATTCCTCGTAGCTCTTTTCAGCAACACTTGATTTTTACCCGGCACAATTTGGGGATAATACTTTTGTACCATTAACTACAAAATCATGCACACTCTCAGGCGTATTTTTACAATAATTTTATTTGTGTTTTGCTAGCAAGTGTATAAACTTTTGCTGGTAAACTCCGTTAAAATCTGCTCATAATTGACCACGAATGTGCTCTATGTAAGCTACCTTAGTGGTGCAGAAAACTTTTTGGAGTCTCAAGTTGAAAAAACAGTAACAC
>NZ_CAWUDM010000236.1:0-1304 GCF_963920855.1 Nostoc sp. CCY0012
CTTAGTGGTGCAGAAAACTTTTTGGAGTCTCAAGTTGAAAAAACAGTAACACGAGAGAACTCAATTCGAGTTTCTAAATACTCTCGCTTTTTAAGTGAAGCAGAGGCAGGTGGAGGACTACGTCGAGGTAAGATAGCTAAACTGGGGAGAGGGAGACGTTGATAGCAGAGCCGTTTAATCTCACGCAGACCCAATTGTAAAAAGCTCAACCCGCGATGGCTATGCCAGTCGAGCGCCTTGCGGCGACCAAGACTGACAACGATGACAGCCAACGAGATCGCAATCAAAGTGGCGGCAGCCAGCAGCATCAATAAACAACTGAGCGCTTGAGCATCGCGCAAGTGGGAACGGATCAGTTCAAAAGCAGCCGATTTATAATCCTTGAAATGGGGTTCTATACCACCAAATCGCTGACCATAGACCTCAAAGGTCTGCAAAGAGGGGGGAACATCCGTGAGCACTGCCCAAGCTTCACCTGCCATCGCTAAATGAGCAGTCGCTAAATGGCACTCAATATCTTGTAAAATAGTGACATCCCGAAACAGATACGCTTCTGACTTCGGTGGCAACAGGTCGGCAACGGCTTGGGTTTGACCCTGGGATAAGGTAATGTTCAGGTCTGATTTAGCGCGAATTGTCCATGACCAACGGTGATCGCGTAACCACCGGATGAATGCCCCGTGCTCAAAGCCTCGGTCGGCTAATAACATCACCTGACATCCGGGTGGCAACAATTTGAGAGTGTGTTCTAAAACTGGACGATAGTCCTCATAACCGACTGTGGCACTACCGTGTTCTAAAACGGTTTGACTTAGAGGAATTGACCGTCCTCCCCAAATCAAACACACCTCAATCAGGCAATATTGATCCCACAACACGCTGGTGTCCAGGGTCAGCGTCATCGCAGTTCCCTCCCATCCCTGGAGAAACTGCCGTAAAAGAGGAACATAGAAGGTCTCGGCGTTGATCTTGGGATTATGCACAAAGTAGTTTAAGCGCTCCATGTGGCTACGGGCAACGCAGTCCCGATGACTCAGATAGGGCAACCAGTGGCTCAGACAGGCACTCTGAGCTTGCAAAATAGCCGCTACATTCTCAGAAAAAACCTGGAGATGCCGTTGGTCTTGGGGATGAATCCATTGACTTAGCTGAACTTGCAGTTGACGATGGAGGAGGGGTACTGGCATGGTGTATGACTTTTTGTTTGGAAACTTGAGCATCCCATGCTCTGCCCCTCTCTGTCACTCTTGTCTCAGTCAGACTCCTGGTATACAAGCGGTTCAAGACTTTTCTGCACCACTAAG
>NZ_CAWUDM010000237.1:0-1303 GCF_963920855.1 Nostoc sp. CCY0012
CAATACTGTAGCCAAATTACGAGGGTTCAATGGCTGTAGAAGCATTGTGAATACGACCAAGAGAGGTAAGCTTGGCAAAAATCTGGGATAATAAAATAGGCTCTGGTGCTTCTGGAAGCATTTTTAACATTTCCCGAACATATCGAAAACCCCGACAGTAAGCCTTAAGATCAACAATGCCAGAATCAGGATTGTCTTCACGAAACTGAGCTAGAAGATAATGAGATAAATTGACCATAAAAAATGAAAGATTTACAGCATTAGTCACAGCAGTTTGACCCCTATTCATAAAATCTTCCAATCCCCAAAACTGTTTGGCATCCCGGAAATTAAATTCGATTTGGAAGCGCAGTTTATAGTAGTCAATTATTTTTTCATATGATAAAGTTAAGTCACTAGAAAAGAGAATTACGTGACTGCGAGCATTATTTTTCAGATTGGTTTTCACCAAAATAACTACATTTAGTGGCTGGGCAAATTCTTTGTGCAGTAAAGTAGCTTGATAAATATCAGTTTGGATATCTGATTCAATACTACTTTGACACAAATATTCATCAGGTATATTACGCCAGTCCAGCTTATCTCCGTATTTACGCCGGGAACGATGATTGGGGTCAGAATGTTGGTAAGGTATATATAACGCAGAATCATGGCGCAACTTGGAAATTATGTGTAATTTTACCTGCCTAGCCATCTGCAAAGCATTATTGTTCCCAAAGTGACCATCTACGACTAAGTAAGTGAGGGGAATAAAGTTAGCTATTAACTTAAATAGCTCATTAATCATCTTCTGAATTCTCAGTAATTCAGGGGTAAAAATCACCTCCTGTTTATTTTTGTTCTTACTTCCTTTTGGTCTTCCGCGCCCACGTTTCTCTAATGCTTTTGTTTCTGGGCTTGGTGAGACAATACTTTTTTCTACATCGCTCTTAATTACCTGTTCTATCTGAATTGGAAATGAGTGTCTTTGTTGAACACTTACTAATGATAATGTAAAGAAAGAAAGACCCGATATTGGTTTACTTATTAGACTGGAAAAGAACCTATCTAATCCATAGGTCTTTTTCCCGGCTTTGCTTATTACTACTTCGTCTCCTGCCAACAAATAAACATCATTTGGGCAAAACAAATGCCGCCGAAAAAACACCCAGAACACCGTTGCCCACGGTATGACTGTACGAAAGAATCTGATTACCGTCCGATAACTACCACCACTAAGCGCCCAACGCGAAATTCCCAACATCGTTACTCGCCCACTCATGGCTAACATTGCCGTGATGATCTGGCTCAACTGCCGTATCGT
>NZ_CAWUDM010000238.1:0-1241 GCF_963920855.1 Nostoc sp. CCY0012
TTCGACAGGATAAACCACACCGCCATCATGGACAGACTCATCGCTCCTTATAGCATAAGACAGGGAATATTCCGCTGTCTCAAAGCCGGAGTCAATCCAGAATTTCCCGAACAGGGAACACCTCAAGGGGGCGTGGTAAGTCCACTTCTAGCTAACATCGCCTTAAATGGTATCGAAAGCATTTATAAAAGCAAAAATACTCAGGGAAGAATAACAGAACCATCAATCCGTTACGCGGATGACATGGTAATAATAATCAGACCCCAGGACGATGCCACAGAAATACTTGAAAAAATAAGTCAGTTCCTAGCAGAGCGGGGAATGAAAGTCAGTGAGAAAAAGACAAAGCTAACCGCCACGACAGATGGATTTGATTTCCTCGGCTGGCACTTCAAAGTCCAGAAAAACGGAAAGTTCCGATGCGTCCCTTCAGTGGATAACTTCAAAGCTTTTCGCAAGAAAGTAAAACACATCGTCAACAACTCGAATTATGGTGCTACTACAAAAGCTGAGAAATTAGCCCCCGTAGTTAGAGGCTGGAGGAATTACCACCGCTTCTGTAAGATGGACGGGACTAGAAACTCACTATTCCACATCAAAACAAGAGCTTTCAGGGTATTCAATAAGGAAACTAAGCAAAACCGCTACTCTAGCGAGAAATTACTAGATAAGGCGTTCCCCTCAGTTCCTCACTCCGAGAGCAAACATATCATGGTCAAAGGGGAGAAATCGCCCTACGACGGAGATTTAATTTACTGGAGTGAACGCAACAGTAAGCTCTACGACAACTACACCTCTAAAGCCCTCAAACGGCAAAACCATAAATGTGGTCATTGTGGGCTAAAAATGCTTAGTGATGAGAAGGTACATCTTCATCATGTTGATGGAAACCACCAAAACTGGAAAACTAAAAACCTTCTAACAATTCACGAAAGCTGCCACGATTACATTCACATGAGCAAAAGCAAAAGCTAAGAACATCGGGAGCCGTGTACACGGAAACGGGTACGCACGGATCTAACTGAGAGGGGCGGGAAATAATATTCCCCCTCGACTCAAACCAACAAAGCCACTGCCGATATTTTAGTGCAAGCTGGCAAGAGTGCTATTGCCATCGATAAATCCACTATGAACGCAACTTTAGCTAATAGTAAATACGTCCACCAACGAAGTGAATTAGCAGCAGAATTTGTCGCATCTAAAACGGGTGAAAACCAACGTCATCAATACCAGATGAACTA
>NZ_CAWUDM010000239.1:0-1195 GCF_963920855.1 Nostoc sp. CCY0012
TCAGTCAGACTCCTGGTATACAAGCGGTTCAAGACTTTTCTGCACCACTAAGGGGTGTAGAGAACCCATACCCTACACCCAAAAACTTTTTTCAAGTGAAAGAGCGACCGTGAGATAAATTTTTAAATTTGGCAAACTGATGGTCAAACAAAAGTTTGACTGTACCAGTAGGGCCATTTCTCTGCTTACGAACAATTAACTCAGAGATGCCACGATCTGGAGTATCAGGATTGTAGATATCGTCACGGTAAAGCATGATGACAACATCACTGTCTTGTTCAACAGCGCCACTGTCTCTTAAATCACTCAATAGAGGACGTTTGTCGTTACGGCTTTCAACTTCGCGGTTTAATTGAGCTAAAGCGAGAACAGGGACATCCAAATCTTTGGCAAGACGTTTTAAGCCCCGGCTAATTTGTCCGACTCGTTGAGTCATGTTGAAACGAGAATCAGTGGCTTCAGTCAAAAGTTGCAAATAATCCACAACCACAAGGCTAACGCCACCATACTGGGCAGCAACACGACGGACTTGGCTACGAATTTCAGTCAAAGAAGGGCAGGAATGATCGTTGATAAAAATGGGTTGTTCAGAAAGCTGTCCCACGGCGTGGCTTAATGGTTGCCATTGGTTGTCTGAAAGTCGGCCAGTTTCCAAAAAGCTGTTTTCAATTCCTGATTCACTGCTGAGTAAACGTTGAACATATTCGTCTTGAGACATTTCCAGGCTGAATATAGTGACAGGCAATTGACTGATTTGACTGACGTGGAGAGCGAGATTACCAGCCAGGGCAGATTTACCAACAGAGGGACGAGCAGCAAGTACGTACAATCGTTTGCGTCGGAATCCACCACCAAGTAAATTATCAAAATCATAAAATCCAGTAGAGATGGCAGGGGAAGCAGTGCCAGCATGACGAGCTTCAATTTCGCTAAAAGTATTAGCCAGGGAATGAGAGATGTGAACCAAGTCACTGGCAGAATTCTCGGATTTTATGGAGTAAACTTCTTGTTCAGCTTGGTCAAGAACGGTGTTGAACTCAGTTTCAGTTTGGTAAGCCAGTTTGACAATTTCGTTCCCCGCTTTGATTAACTGTCGTCGGTGGTATTTTTCCATGACCAAATCAGCTAAGGCATCGATGTTACAGCCTTTCCGGCTGTTATGAGGTACAGTAACAGCAATTAGCAAACCAGTTTC
>NZ_CAWUDM010000240.1:0-1126 GCF_963920855.1 Nostoc sp. CCY0012
TAGGGTGTTGATTTTGTGGGAGAGATGCTCAAAATTTTTCATGCAGTTTCTGTGTCGTCAGTTGTGGCAGAAAACAAAATTCTTCTTTTCGAGAGCATGGATTGGCCAAAAACTTGAGCCGCCCAGTCTTCAACATCCAAAAAACGGACTGTTTCTAATGCCTCTTTCACAAGAGTAGTTGTCAAATTCATGGTTGATAAACAAATACTCAAAAATATTTGACTTATTTGTTTAAAAGGAGAACGAGAAGAAAACTGCTTGTATTTACCAAAAAGTGATTCCAGAACGTCAGAAGTTGCTAATAATGTTTGCTCAGATTTCATCTGAGAAATCTCGCCAGTCAAATAACCAAGAATTTTCTGAGCAAACCCTTGTGGAAAATCTACTTCCACTGTTAAATATTGTTGAATAATACTGAAGCTTTCTTGATTCAGACCTTCAAGTTTAATTTGAGTTTCTACGGTGCGGGTCATTTGAACCATTTGTTTCCAATTGCTGAGTGAGTCTTGATAAGAAGCTAACCATCCCAACTTCTGTTTCAACTTAGTCAGGAGAATTTCTGGCTCAATATTTGGTACTAAATCGGTTAAAATATCTAGGGGTGAATTTAGCAGATTTAAAGCCCACTCTAAAAGTTTTTCTACGTTAAAGTAACGACACTGTGAACGTTGTGAAGGAGGAGCTAAGAAAGATAGTTCAGTTTGTTGCAGTTGTTTTCGACATTGACTACACTGCTGTACAAAAGACTGATATTTTTCGCAACTTATTAATTCATGCTTCAGGATTAAAGCCATTGCATGAGTTACATCATAGGTATAAATTACATCAGTATGATTCTGTTGATAAAGTTTAATCCCCCGTTGAATGTCACTTCCACGGTCAGCAATTATTTGTTTAGGACAACCAAATTTTTGAGTAATTTCTGTCAGTTTTTGTTCTATAAGTTCTCCTTTCGTTGAACTCATGATTTCTAATCCTAGAATTTGAACATCCTGATGTTGCAATCCTCGTTTTGATGGAAAAACTTCTTCTACTAGCAGTTGTTCGGAAACGCCTAAGACTACCAGACCTTTTTCTTTTCCTAGTTCTACCGTCAAATCAACAATAAAAATCCAATCATCTCGAT
>NZ_CAWUDM010000241.1:0-1116 GCF_963920855.1 Nostoc sp. CCY0012
TCAGTCAGACTCCTGGTATACAAGCGGTTCAAGACTTTTCTGCACCACTAAGGCTAGTAAGCATGAACTCAGGAACCACATACTATGTCAGTGGTAGCGGCAACGATGACAATAACGGGCGTTCTGCATCGTCTGCTTTTAGAACAATTCAACGAGCAGCAAACCTGACTCAGCCGGGAGACACTGTACTGATTATGAACGGCGAGTACAGAAATTCTGGTTCTGGCCATGTGGTACATATTACTCGTTCTGGAAATGCAAATGCTTGGATTACTTATAAAGCGCATCCTGGACATTCACCCAAAATCAAACACAATGCTTGGCACGGTATTGAGATAGATCGCGGTGCTTCTTATATCGAAATCAATGGGCTGGAAGTTGAAGGCAACAATGCTAACGTTACCCTCGATTACGCTAGAAGCCAGAAATCTAACGGTGGTAATCACTTGACTAACGGCAACTGCATTACTGTAGATGGGCGCAAAAATGGGCGTTCGCGTCACATCCGTATTCTCAACAACAAGGTACATAACTGTGGTGGTGGCGGGATCAACTTCATTCAAGCTGACTATGTAACCATTGACGGCAATGAGGTCTTTAATAATGCTTGGTACTCTGTCTATGCCAATAGCGGCATTTCCATGTGGCAGAATTGGAACTCTGATAACAACACCACAGATTACAAGATGATTGTTACCAACAATCGCACTTACAACAATCGTCAAAACATTGAATGGTTGGCAGTTGGTAGAATCACTGATGGTAATGGCATTATTATTGATGATTCTCGCAATACTCAAAACGGTTCTACTTTGGGTCGCTATCGGGGTCGCACTTTAGTTGCCAACAATGTCACATACAGAAATGGCGGTTCCGGTATCCATTCCTACCTCAGTGATAATATTGATATCATCAATAACACTGCTGTATTGAATAACCAAAGTCCCGAACTCCAAGGTGGACAAATCTTTGCTACTGATTCATCTAATGTCCGAGTTTTGAACAACATTCTCCATTCTTTTCCGGGTAAGAGAATGAACGGTAATAAGAGAAGTTCTAATGTAGGGTGTTGATTTTGTGGGAGAGATGCTCAAAATTTTTCATGCAGTTTCTGTG
>NZ_CAWUDM010000242.1:0-1074 GCF_963920855.1 Nostoc sp. CCY0012
AACTCACATTCCGCACCCTTAACTGTCACAATCGGTTATTACGGAAGTTGAGTCATAAAAAAGGAGTAAAAAATTACATTTATCTCAAAAAAAACAGATTTGGGATAGGAAATTTTATTGGATATATTCTCAATAAGGGGAAATAAATATAAGAGTGGTTTGGTGAAAAATTTTCATAATATAATTTTATTTTTACAACCTCAATACATCATTGTAAATTATGCTTATCGGAAAATAAAGTTAAAAACGCCATGACAAGTTCAGAACATTAATTTTATTAATGAGCTAAATGGTCTAATTAAAATATTAATAATATTGATAAATCAACTTATATATCTATAGTAATTACGGCAAGCTTCTGGGAGGAATAGGAGAATGTACTTCATTTCAGATGTCAAATTATAAAATTCTGTTTTTTGTTGAAAAGTAACAAGATGAACTGATTGAAAACATTGAAATATCCACCGCATAGTTGGATTATTTATGGCTTTTCCTAATTGATTTTTTACAGTATAGTTTAAGGATTTTAAAGCTGCTCTAATTTCTCTTTGCGCTAAAGTGTAAACATATATAAAGGCTGTGACATCATGCTTAAGCCGTTTAAAATCATTGCCTTTACCACCTGACCCGCACTGACTTTTTCTCCTGGCTCTGACCCCAGGAAATTATTAATTATTTCTACTATCCCAATTGAATCTACTATTCCTGCTACTATCCCTAAATGGTCAATCTTCTTCAATTCCAGGTCTTTAGCGCTAAACATGGCAACCAAAATTCCACAAAAATATCTGTTGAAATTTTCTCCTGATTATGTTGGTTTAAAACGTTTTTTTATCTTTTTATAGTCATTGCGGATAAAGCTTTCAATGATTTTGAACCAATTTTGACATCAAAATCACCTAAGAACTCAAATTTTGTACTTAGTCGTATTTATTAACTGTATATCTAAGTTAATCATAATAATTCCTATTTAGCTGTAATAAATTCTAGTCAATTTTCTCAATTATTAGTTCCTATGTACTAGATATATCCGTTTCTTTGGGGTGTGACAGTTGTGGGTGCGGAATGTGGGTT
>NZ_CAWUDM010000243.1:0-1020 GCF_963920855.1 Nostoc sp. CCY0012
TACAGCCTTTCCGGCTGTTATGAGGTACAGTAACAGCAATTAGCAAACCAGTTTCTTAAATGTTGAGGATTTATTAAGTCAAGTGCAACAGAAATAATTCGATCTACCATTTTTGTTGTAGTCGGTGAAAACATCCGCAAGAATGACTTAAGTTGTGACCACCATAACTCAATTGGGTTAAAATCTGGTGAGTATGGTGATAAACATATAACTGAAGCACCAACAGCTTCAATCATAGGTACAATTGAATCTAGTTTATGCGCGGATAAATTATCCATCACGACCACTGCTCCTGACCATAACTCTGGCACTAAAAACTTCTCAACAAATACTTCAAAAGCTTTGCCATCCATTGAGTTATTCATTGTCATTAATGCAACTACTTTTTTAATACTAATGGCTCCAATTACCGTAACCTTTGAACCTCGATAGAAAGGGTTGAGAGAGTAAGCTCTTGTTCCCATTTGTGAACGGGCATGAGTCCTTGTTAAACCAAGTAGAACACCAGTTTCGTCCACAAATACTAGATTTTCTGGTTCTATATGTTTGACCTTTTCCCAATAATCTAATCTTAAATTCAGGACTCTCTCCGTTCCTGCTTGGGTACTGCGCTTTGTTTTTTTTTACGATTTAATCCCAATTTCTGCAATGCACGACACATTGCACTTCGACCTACCAGATTGCCAGTCTTGTCTGCAAATAATTCACACAACTCTATCAATGTTGCATCTGGATGTGTTTCAACTAATTCTCTTAGCTCTATTTCAGCATTTGTTAGATGACTAAATTGTGGTTTTCCTCGCGGCTTGGATTGTAAATTTCCATCAACTTTTTGTTGTTTTACAAGCTTTTGTACTAAACTCTTCGACACGGAAAATATGTTAGCTACTTTCCTGATTGAGATGTTTTTCTGAACATGTGCTGCAACTATTTTTTCTCGAAGATCGATAGAGTATGACTTCATTTAAAAATATTTATATTTTGATCTAGTGTACCTCATTACAGACGGAAGTGCTGTAA
>NZ_CAWUDM010000244.1:0-1018 GCF_963920855.1 Nostoc sp. CCY0012
AAATTGTTCGTGAGGCTGATCTTGAGGAGCCATCCAAGCGCGGATACCCTCGTTCAGCAAAATGTTTTTGGTATAGAAGGTTTCAAATTCGGGGTCTTCAGCCGCGCGCAATTCCTGGGATACGAAGTCATATGCCCGGAGGTTGAGTGCTAAACCGACAATCCCAATGGAAGCCATCCACAAGCCTGTGACTGGCACAAACAGCATGAAGAAGTGTAACCAACGTTTGTTGGAGAAGGCAATACCGAAAATCTGTGACCAGAAACGGTTTGCGGTCACCATTGAGTAGGTTTCTTCAGCTTGGGTGGGGTTGAAGGCGCGGAAGGTGTTGGATGCTTCGCCGTCTTCAAACAAGGTGTTTTCTACTGTGGCTCCGTGAATGGCACACAATAGCGCTCCACCGAGTACACCTGCTACACCCATCATGTGGAAGGGGTTAAGTGTCCAGTTGTGGAATCCTTGTAGGAATAGTAGGAACCGGAAGATGGCTGCGACACCGAAGCTGGGTGCAAAGAACCAGGAAGATTGTCCCAAGGGGTACATCAGAAATACGCTGACGAATACCGCGATGGGGGCAGAAAATGCTAGGGCGTTGTAGGGACGAATGCCTACTAGCCGCGCAATTTCAAATTGCCGCAACATGAAGCCGATTAAGGCAAAGGCTCCGTGTAGGGCAACGAATGGCCATAAGCCACCGAGTTGGAACCAACGGGTGAGGTCTCCTTGAGCTTCTGGCCCCCACAGTAACAACAGGGAGTGTCCCATGCTGTCTGCGGGGCTAGATACTGCTACTGTCAAGAAGTTACAGCCTTCCAGGTAGGATGAGGCTAGTCCGTGGGTGTACCACGAAGTTACAAAGGTTGTACCGGTTAGCCAACCGCCTAGTGCTAGGTAAGCGCAGGGGAATAATAATATCCCTGACCAACCTACAAATACGAAGCGATCGCGCTTTAACCAGTCGTCTAGTACGTCAAACCACCCTCTTGTACTGGGGGCGCGTCCTACTGCGATGGTCATT
>NZ_CAWUDM010000245.1:0-1015 GCF_963920855.1 Nostoc sp. CCY0012
GGGGTACAGGGAAAAAGGCTGCTGCTGACGGAAGCAAGTTTGAGATATACGAGAATAATTTACATAGCGAATATCATATCCGCTACGGTGGTTATGGTGGTATTGCTTATCACCATGTCTCTGATAAATATATTGCTTTGTTTACTCACTTTATCACCTGTGGTGTGTGGGAGGCTGTCTATATTTTGGATGGGTTGTTGAAAAATCTCTCAGATATTCAACCGGATACTTTGCACGCAGATACTCAAGGTCAATCTGGGCCTGTGTTTGCTATTTCCTATCTTCTTGGTATCAAATTGATGCCGCGTATCCGTAACTGGAAGGATTTAACTTTTGTTCGCCCCAGCGCAGATGTTACCTACAAGCATATCGAACCGTTGTTTAAGGGCGTGGTCAATTGGAATTTAATCAAGACTCATTGGTATGACATGATACGTGTAGTACTGTCAATTAAGGCTGGTAAAGTGATGCCTTCGACGCTTCTACGTAAGTTGGGTAGTTATAGTAAAAAAAATCGACTTTATCAAGCTTTTCTTGAGTTGGGTAAGGTAGTACGGACAATGTTTTTGCTCGACTATGTTTCTAATGTGGCTCTTCGGCATGAGATTACAGCGATAACCAATATTGTGGAGATGTACAATGCCTTTCTGGACTGGGTGTTTTTCGGTAAGCTGGGAGCCATTACTGAAAATGATCCTATTGAGCAGGAAAAGCGCTTGAAATATCTTGATTTGGTAGCAAGCGCAGTTATTTTACAGAATACGGTTGATATGTCGTTGGCTATCCAAACGTTAATGTCACAGGGAGAATTGATTCCCATGCGACACCTTGCAGCAATGAGTCCATACATAACAAGACATATCAAAAGATACGGTGATTATGTGGTGAATTTACATAATATTCCCCAACCATTGGAGGCTGCTATTAATCTTCCACCAGAAATCTTTGAAACGTAGATATAGCAACGGTTTCCAGACCATCTTGCAGGTTTTTACACGTATCTCGGCTCAATACC
>NZ_CAWUDM010000246.1:0-981 GCF_963920855.1 Nostoc sp. CCY0012
GGAGTGGGGAGCGGGGGAGCAGGGGAGAAAAGAAAATAATTCTTATTGCTGGTTAAATGCTGACAATATCTACTGGATAAGAAATACGCGCATTTTTCCGGCGTTTCTTGTATTTGCTTCCCCAGCACCCCTTTACTAGCTAATTTCTAATTTCGCCACAAAGCAATTCCACCCAATAAACCAGTAATATTGGGGATGAGTTTGACATTTAAAGGTAGCTGAAGATTTACCCGCACAGCTTCACCACCACCAATGTAAAGGTAATCATAATTGAACAAACTTTGTAAAGAAGCGATCGCCTTATCTAAACGTCTGTTCCATCTTTTCTCACCAATTTTTTCTAACTCTGCACGTCCCAATTGTTCTTCGTAAGTTTTTCCCTTACGAAACGGATGATGTCCCATTTCCATATTCGGTACCAATTTGCCATCTACAAATAAAGCCGAACCAAACCCTGTACCCAAAGTTATTACCAATTCCACGCCTTTACCTGCAACTGCGCCAAATCCCTGCATATCGGCATCATTAATTACTCGTACAGGTTTATGGAGACGTTGTGATAACGCTGATTCCAAATCAAAACCAATCCAATCTCGATCTAAATTGGCTGCTGTTTCTGTCACCCCGCAGCGTACCACACCGGGAAAACCTACAGCCACACGATGAAATTCACCTTGGGCAGATGCTAACACGGCGATGGCATTGATAATTGTCTCTGGTTTAGCAGGTTGGGGAGTATCTAAACGTTTCCTTTCCGTCACTGGAGTACCCGTGATATCCAAAACTATAGCTTTGACACCACTACCGCCAATATCAACAGATAGGGTACGAATAGATCCGTTATCTTCCAACATTGAGTTTTGTCCTTTTGTTTACTGCTTGGTGTTTTAGGGGCTAGGGGCTAGAGGTTAGCGACTGGGGACTAGGTAAGATTTTGGTTATAGCCAGAAGTATCTCCCCCCCCTGCTCCCTGCTCCCTGC
>NZ_CAWUDM010000247.1:0-971 GCF_963920855.1 Nostoc sp. CCY0012
GCATGACGCAACTTTTGAACTGACGGATGCAATATTACTGACTCGCAACGCCTACAGTTTGGCAGATTTATCGCTATCACCAGTATTTAGACGTAAGTGGCCAAGCATCTACGAAGCGTTACAAGATAGCAGACCGCAGCGACAAAAATTGATGCAGTTATACATCAAACAGATGCCTTCACAGGAACGTCTGTTGTTAGCGGGCGACCACACAGCCTGGTCGCGGCCAGATGCGGTAACTCTACAGGAAAGGACAATTGAACACAGTATTGTCTCAGTGGGGGGAGGCAAACCAATTACCGTTGGTCAGGGGTATAGTACCATTGCATGGATACCGGAAGATTCGGGCAGTTGGGCATTACCCTTACGACATGAGCGAATTACCAGTTGGGAAAACCCGATACAGAAGGCGGCTTGGCAACTTGAGGGTATCAAAACCTTTGTGGTTGGCTTGGGTGGGAGAGGAAATGCCTCCACTTGAGGAAGTTTGGACACTCTACTTGCGGCGTTTTACTATTGACCACTGGTATCGTTTTTTGAAGCAGCGCTTACACTGGACACTACCGAAACTCAGCACTCCTAAACAATGTGAGCGTTGGAGTGACCTGATGCCTCTAATGACTTGGGAATTGTGGTTAGCCCGTGATATCGTTGCGGATAACCCTCTCCCTTGGCAAAAGTCCCTGGATAAATTGACCCCTGGAAGAGTCGCCCAAGCTATGGGAGGAGTTTTTGCGGCGATTGGTACTCCAGCCCAACCACCCAAACCTCGCGGAAAGTCTCCAGGCTGGAAGGCTGATCAACCACGTAAACGTAGAATTCGCTATCCCATAGTTAAAAAAACTACAACGAAGCCCCGCAAAGAGCAATCAAAATCTGCTTAGTACTATAGATTTTCATATCTGAACTCTGTTTCTTTTCAACTCAGCGTTGCTGAGTCTTTTCTTGCTGCCTAGTCTAAACTCCAGTAT
>NZ_CAWUDM010000248.1:0-942 GCF_963920855.1 Nostoc sp. CCY0012
ATCTCCTATATACCTAGTGATTCGCCCTTTTGGGAAAACTTTTTGGTTTACTGTTTATATTCAACTGGAGATAGGAAGCAACAAGATAGAGCCGAGGTAGAAGGTGTCAAGTGCAGGTGAAACACTCTGGTTTTAGGGATTTCCACATTATCTACCACAAGTTGGTTAACCCGCCCAATGCATTTTTCTCCCCTGCCTCCTGCCCCCTGCTTTTTAACTGACTCAATGGGGGAATTTATCCAGAGGTATGAGCTAGACAAAATTTTTTAATTGGATAATAAGCTAGGAAAATTAATAATATAGTTAAATTTGATAAATAATACCATATATTTGGCATAAATTAAAAGATTTAAGCTTTTTCTCGATAAAAGTTATGTTAGGATGATTTCGGAGAAGTTAATTTCGGCGATACGGATCTTGTTTTTAGTAATAATTGCAAGCGGCTCTCCGGATAAACATCTCTGCATCAATGGATTCTGGAGAGTTTCATGTCAATTTACGTAGGGAACCTATCCTACAGCGTCACAGAAGAAGACCTCAGCAAAGTATTTTCTGATTACGGTTCTGTCAAGCGAGTTCAGTTACCCACCGACAGGGAAACAGGACGCGCACGGGGCTTTGGTTTCGTAGAAATGGAATCAGATGCCGCAGAAGATGCTGCGATTGAGGCTCTAGACGGTGCCGAATGGATGGGTCGTGCAATGAAAGTTAATAAAGCTAGACCACGGGAGGACAAAGGTAGCCGCTCTGGTGGTGGATACTCACAACGCTATTAAGTCTTAAGTTTATCCATCAAGGCAGACGTACAAAGATTTGCCAATTAAAATTTTTTTTAAATGAGCAGTTCAGTAAATCGCTGGGCTGCTTGTTTTTTAGTCATTGGTCATTATTAAAAGAGAACAGCAAAAGTTCTTCACTTCCCCATCTCCCCATCTCCCCATC
>NZ_CAWUDM010000249.1:0-819 GCF_963920855.1 Nostoc sp. CCY0012
ACCAGGTCAAGATTACAGCATTTCCACTCTTCTCTAGTAAGTTTTGCCACGCTAGAAAAAAATAACTATGAATAAATGGGCAATTTTGAGTGGAATTGAAGCTAACTTGGTAGCTTATGAAGCCGTAATAGCAGATATTAAGCGACAGGGTAATAGCGTAGAAGCTTTGTATATTTTAGGCGACTTAGTAGGGCCAAGACCAGAAGCTGAGAAATTAGTAGAACGAGTGTTAAACCCACGTCGGGGAGAATTAGAACCCCTGATTTGTAAGGGATGGTGGGAAGAACAGTGTTTGATTTTGCATGGACTGGGGCCGACTGGGGATGCTCCTAAACTGATGGCAAATTATGGAAGTGATACAGTAAAACTACTATGGGATAGCGTATCGCGTAAAAGTGTACAATGGTTGCGATCGCTACTAATTGTATAATTTTCTGCTAAGTCCCCCACTAATTCATAATTTTCGTTACGCCGTAGCAGTGTGCTTTGGAACAAGGGAGGTCCATAGTTACCAAATCCCCAACCTAAAGTGGGGTCAAAACCAATGCGATCATAATTCTCCCAACCCAGGGCCAACATAATTTGTTTAGTATCGCCTGACTGTTGAGTGACTGATGGATTGCGAACTTTTGTATGACAAGCTACTAAAGTCAGCAATAGCAGTATTTGTGTGCAAGAGCGAAAAGTAAACCTTCTCATGTATTTTTGGTGAACAATTTGTCAAGTGCGGCCTGGCTTAACTCTGATTCGGGAAAGTCTGAAGGTGCTTAGTGGTGCAGAAAACTTTTTGGAGTCTCAAGTTGAAAAAACAGTAACACG
>NZ_CAWUDM010000250.1:0-816 GCF_963920855.1 Nostoc sp. CCY0012
TAAGGGGACAAGGGGATAAGGGGACAAGGGGACAAGGGGACAAGAAGAAAAATACTTCTACCTTCCTACTTCCCCATCACCCCACCTCCCTATCACCCCAAGGTTACGGGTTATTACTCAATAATCCCCACAACCCTACGGGTAAGTTATTCTCACGCGAGGCGATTTTGCCCTACTTGGAGGAGTACGCCTTGGTGGTGGTGGATGAGGCGTTTATGGATTTTGTGTCTCCTGACGAGGAACAAAGCCTGATTGGGGTGGTGCAAGAATATACAAATTTAGTAATATTGCGATCGCTAACGAAATTTTACAGTCTGCCGGGACTGAGATTAGGCTATGCGATCGCGCACCCTGATCGTCTGGCTCAATGGCAGTCATGGCGTGACCCTTGGCCTGTAAACACCCTGGCGGCGGCGGCGGCTATGGCGGCACTCCAAGACCAGGAATTTCAAGCACAAACTTGGCAATGGTTACCACCTGCACGAAACCAACTCTTTCAAGGTTTAGCTGCAATTCCAGGTTTACAACCCCTAGAAAGTACTGCTAACTTCTTACTGGTGGCATCACAACAATCTAGTTTGCACTTGCAGCAACAATTACTCCAGCATCACCAGATTTTAATTCGTGATTGCCTAAGTTTTAAAGAATTAGGCGATCGTTTTTTCCGGGTTGCTGTCCGTACTGTATCTGATAACCAACGCTTATTAACAGCGCTGCATTCAGTCCTGAGTTCTCATCACTAAAGACTTCCCAATACAGAGATGAGAAACATGAGGAAGTATTTTTGTCCCCTTGTCCCCTTGTCCCCTTGTCCCC
>NZ_CAWUDM010000251.1:0-727 GCF_963920855.1 Nostoc sp. CCY0012
CTGCCCCCCTGCTTCTTCCCCCTCACTCCCTACTTAACTTCTGTAATTTGCAAAGTGTAAGGAAAATACTTGCCTTGTTCATATGAACCCACCCAAACTTGGTAGTCTCCAGGGAGCCATTCACCAACAATGCCCGGATTTTTGCCTTCAAAATCGTCATTGCACCAAGTTCCGCCAGGGCCTTTAACAATCATGGTGGTGTCCTGAGGGCTTTGTACTAACAACTTCAGGTATTCAAATGCACTTTTTAATTTCAATGTATGTCCTGGTGTTTCATCGACGAATCCGGTACATGGGCCAGTAGGTGTTTCCGATCTGCCAGCAATTTGTTTCCCAGGTACTGAACCGCCACTCATTCCCCGAACTGTCAAAGGGTCTGGAGAAAATTGTTGATTAATAGTAATATCTCCAAATATTGGTGGTGCTTCTTGAGCATCAGCGATCACATGAATTGCTGCTGAAACGCTGACCATAACTATCATCAACGATAACTTTATACCTTTATTTAAGATTATTTTCGACATTGCGATTATATAAGTATCTCAGTGTTTTGCAAGACATGAATTTTACACACCAAGTTCCCAAGATGAGAGAAATTAACTACCTATTTTAGATTCGCAATGAAGATGATTCATTAGTAAAGGGCCAACAGTTTTGTGTAACTTTAGAGATGAGGGAGATGAGGGAGTGGGGAGAAGAAGCAGGGGGCAGGGGGCAGGGAGCAGGG
>NZ_CAWUDM010000252.1:0-714 GCF_963920855.1 Nostoc sp. CCY0012
TCATGATTTTTGGTTGGTAATTATGAATATGTGCTTAACTGGTAAATCCTTCTAAGGCAAAAATATTCAGAGGTTCACCATGTTGACTCAATAACTCTGAACGCAATTCGATTAGTGCTTGCTGTGCATCGCCCAAAGTTACATCTGGTTGATAATTTAAGGTTTTAAACTGGGGATGATTTTTGATTTCTTGAATTGTTTCAAGAGATTGATTGACTAATTCTTGTATTGTTCTTGTTGCCATGCTTGCGCCTCATTCTTGAAATTGCTTAAGCTGCCAGAATTTCTGATGATTCCTCGCTCTATTTCGTCGTTGGATAGGGTTTCGAGATCATCAATACACTGAATATCCTCAAAATGTCCTATGCACTCTATGAGCCATTCCCTTGCAGCTTTTAAGGTTTCTTCATCCATGCGGGAATCTCTAGATAAATATTAGGGTCTGTGAAGTCTCGATACTCTAGCTGGTGGACTCGATGCCTGCTTAGTCGGTAATTATCAAAGGCTACAAGAGCCAGTAATAAGGATGAAATCAACAAAACGCTGTAGCCTAATTTTTGAGGATTAACGGCAATTATCAAGCCTTTATCAGCCTGTTTTACTAGGTGGGAGCGCAAAGGCTTTGAGTGCTGTTCTGACGCTACTTTTAAACTTCTGGGAACTTATATCTTGCACCTAACTGGATAAACACTGAATACGTAAAATAAAGGTCAA
>NZ_CAWUDM010000253.1:0-667 GCF_963920855.1 Nostoc sp. CCY0012
TGAATATGTGCTTAACTGGTAAATCCTTCTAACGCAAATATATTTATTGGCTCTCCTTGGGGATTACGTAATTCTGATTGCAATTCGATTAATGCTTGCTGTGCATCGCCCAAAGTTACATCTGGGCTATACTCTACTAGCTTGAACTGAGGATGACTTTTGATTTTTTCAATCAGTGTTAATGATTGATTAATTAGTTTTGATAGGTCTCTGGTTTCTGTTATCTGTTGAACCATTGGGGAACCGCCCAGTAAATATTAGGGTCGTGAAATTCTCGATACTCTAGCTGGTGGACTCGATGCCTGTTTAGTCGGTAATTATCAAAGGCTACAAGAGCCAGTAATAAGGATGAAATCAACAAAACGCTGTAGCCTAATTTTTGAGGATTAACGGCAATTATCAAGCCTTTATCAGCCTGTTTTACTAGGTAGGAGCGCAAAGGCTTTGAGTGCTGTCCTGACGCTACTTTTAAACTTCTGGGAACCTCTTTTGATGTCGTTGTTTATCTCCCGTAATCCATCATTCAATAGCTGGGAATTTTCATTATCCAAACGCGTTACAGTTTCCCTAACACCCTGCACCATGTTGGTTATCTTTTGCTTAGTAACCTGTGCTTTATGTTGTACAAATGCTGTAATTGCTGACTCGATTTCTGCTATCTCATAAT
>NZ_CAWUDM010000254.1:0-648 GCF_963920855.1 Nostoc sp. CCY0012
CAGGGTAAGCTCATCTAATTTGGTATAGAGAAAACTTGACATAACAAAGAAAATAAGCATATGTGGATGTGTAAAAAATCAACTTGACGGCTGAGCAAGATCAATGAGATGAATTGAAGACAGTCGTAGAAAATGGACTGGAGTCAAGTTGATGTCAGAGGGCTTTGAAAATAAATCTACTGAAAAGATAAAAAATGCTGGTAATCAAAGAAAGCCAGCACAAGTGGCAGATATCAGCAGTATTCAGCAGAGTCTAGTAGAGCAATTTGCGCTGATTAAAGACCCCAGAGTAGAGCGAACAAAAAAACATCAACTGACAGACATCTTAGTAATTGCGATTCTGGCAGTCATAGCAGGAGCGCAAGGATGGGAAGATATCGAGAATTACGGTATCAGTAAGCAACAGTGGTTAAAAGAGTTCTTAGCACTACCAAACGGAATTCCATCAGATGATACTTTCCGTCGGGTGTTTGAGTTCATCAACCCAGAGGCATTAAATCGATGTTTTCTGAATTGGGTAGAAACCTTGGTCACCAAGATGGGTGGAGAAATCATCCCCATAGATGGTAAAACAATTAGAGGTTCATATGACCGCAACCAGGGTAAATCAGCACTTCATGTCATTAGTGCCTGGGCAAGTGAACAACA
>NZ_CAWUDM010000255.1:0-572 GCF_963920855.1 Nostoc sp. CCY0012
TTTTCTTTTCCTAGTTCTACCGTCAAATCAACAATAAAAATCCAATCATCTCGATATTCTTTATCTCTATTGAGTTCATACAACCCAATTCTCCCTAACCATTTCCTAACGCTACTAAAGCTAGGCGTATCTTTAGATAAAATTTCTTTATACAACTCCAATGTCTTTTCAACCCCTCTATAACTGCTGCCACACTTGATAACTTGTTGTACTGAGATTTGTATGGTTTCGACTGAATAATGATGCCCCTTGGCAACTAACTCTCCTTTTGGATCAATCTCTTTTTTTTTCCAAGCCTGTTTCTATGTTTGCTTTGTGTAGTTTTTCTTCAGCAATCTTGGCTCGATTCTTCCAATAATCTCTTGACGCAGATAAATCTCTCACTTTTATGTCTAATGCTCTAAGTTTTTTCTGCTTTTCCAAGGCTCTGAGTTTCCAATTGTCTCGACCCTTGTGAAATAGCCTTGCCAACCGACTGCTTGGGCTTTTAAACTCTTGCATTAATTTTGATTGCACTACATAGTTCTTGCCTGAGAAGCTACCACCCTTAAGCTCTCAAAGTCAACACCCTA
>NZ_CAWUDM010000256.1:0-476 GCF_963920855.1 Nostoc sp. CCY0012
CACAGAAACTGCATGAAAAATTTTGAGCATCTCTCCCACAAAATCAACACCCTACTGATAGACTGATCTTTCCATCCGCCATCAGGCTGATTCACATCGGCTTTTAGCAGTATATGAGCATGATTGATTTTGGCAGCAGCGGCTTTACCTGTTTTGGTTAATTGTTCTAGAATTTGGCGTTCTTCAGGAGTCAGCGAAACAATGTATCTTTTTGCAGGCATAGCTGATTATCGTGCTGGAAAATATATCTCCCATTATCCGTCATCTTGTATTTGACAGACTACTAGGCCGCCATCAGAATTAGAAAAGGAACTAAATATTACAGATCCATTCTCTAAAAAAGGATCAAAGCTATTACTAATAACAAAATCGCGTACGGGAAATGGAACTGGGAAGCCTAAGCCACCTCCACCTTCTATAACAACCCACATTCCGCACCCACAACTGTCACACCCCAAAGAAACGGATATATCTAG
>NZ_CAWUDM010000257.1:0-415 GCF_963920855.1 Nostoc sp. CCY0012
GAACTCGAAAACACACAGTGAATAGAGACTGAGTTGGTTATTCCTAGGTCGTTCGCAACATTTGCTGAACTTTCAAACTATAGATTTGGTTCGGAGAACGGGCTATTAGCTCAGGTGGTTAGAGCGCACCCCTGATAAGGGTGAGGTCCCTGGTTCGAGTCCAGGATGGCCCACCTGAAACAAGTCAAAAATCAAAAGTCAAAAGTCAAAAGTAAAGAGTTGATTTTGGAAATTTGAAGATTGAATTGTGTGTGGGGGTTTAGCTCAGTTGGTAGAGCGCCTGCTTTGCAAGCAGGATGTCAGCGGTTCGAGTCCGCTAATCTCCACCTAACTAAAAATAGCAATAGATAAGGGAAAAAGTTCAGCAACATGGCTCATACTAGCCAGACTGCTGGGTGAAATTCCAGCCAGAACC
>NZ_CAWUDM010000258.1:0-414 GCF_963920855.1 Nostoc sp. CCY0012
CTTCACCAATGAACCAAGTAGCATAAGCCCATTCTGCATTGCGGGGTTTCAGTTGTAGACTACTGCCATCATCTACATCTGGTAGCAGTTCATCTGTGGTATCTGTCACTGGTAGATTAAAGACACGCACTCTTGGGGAACGGGTAATTGTCGCCCAGCGATCGCCTGATGTCATATATCCTATTTCGGCAATATAATCGCGTTCGCTTTGAGGAATTTCTACATAGATTTCTACTGCACCCGGTTCTAATTCATAGTGCTGGATAAATACTGGTGTTTGATAACTCAAGTCCACATCAGTAACATCATATAGCCGCAGTGCCAGTTGAGAGATGCCATAAGATTGTAGTACTTGTTGACTGGCTTCACCAATGAACCAAGTAGCATAAGCCCATTCTGCATTGCGGGGTTTCA
>NZ_CAWUDM010000259.1:0-413 GCF_963920855.1 Nostoc sp. CCY0012
CTAGTAGTCTGTCAAAAATTAATTGACGGATAAAGGCGCTTCAGTTTAATCCGGGCATCGTCGGTAGTAAATTGCCAATCTACGGTAGAGGAGAGTTCATTTCTGCGTTTTTCCCAGGCAGCAATTTCCTGTTTCAAAACCTCTTTTTCAGCCATGCGTCGGTCAAGGCATTGTCGGTTTAAAACACTCAACTCAATTTCAGCCATGTTCAACCAACTTCCATGCTTGGGTGTATAATAAAATTCGATTTTGTCGAGTATTCGTCTGGCTTCATTTGGTAGAAATGCCTTGTAAAGAGAGGCTCTAACGTGAGTGTTTAAGTTATCCTGAGCAAGTTGAATTTTTTTAGCGTGGGGATAGCATTCATCAACCAAATATTTGATCTGTTGAGCGTAGTCAATTTGGGTACGTTG
>NZ_CAWUDM010000260.1:0-333 GCF_963920855.1 Nostoc sp. CCY0012
TTTGTTCCCCAGGATGCTATTACCTGGGGAATTTTATTGTTTAGAATCCTAAAGCGGTTTTCAGTTGGAGTAACTTAGCTTTTAATCCTGGTGTTTGGTAGTCTTTCTCAGGGATGAGGTCATAACGAGCGCGATCTCCTTTATTCAATCCCTCGTTTAATTCCCGCATTTCGTGCGCTTCATCTGCTGCTATTTGCTTAATTTCCGGTCTATGGGATTGTTCAAGTAATGAGGTTTGTTGGTCTATACCTGCTAGATGAGCATCGAGATAGCCTCGAATTTGGGTGTAGTTCATCTGGTATTGATGACGTTGGTTTTCACCCGTTTTAGATG
>NZ_CAWUDM010000261.1:0-322 GCF_963920855.1 Nostoc sp. CCY0012
CATAGTTCTTGCCTGAGAAGCTACCACCCTTAAGCTCTCAAAGTCAACACCCTAGGTTTAATGCTCAATTCAATGGCATATGTAACACTCACTTCTGTTTAGGCAATTTATACGAAGCAACTTCTGGCCAGTTCGATACTATTTTGGCCAATCCCCCCTTTGTTCCTAGCCCCAGTCAGCAATGTCGCTTCCGGGATGGCGGCTTAACTGGTGAAGATATTTTGGCCCGCATTATTTCTGAAAGTGCTAAATACCTGACACCTGATGGCCTTAACGGGTGACAAGAAGGCTAAACAGCTTGTTTAATAAGGGATAGAGCCTG
>NZ_CAWUDM010000262.1:0-296 GCF_963920855.1 Nostoc sp. CCY0012
TGCCATCGCTGCTTCTACTGCTGCTTTAACTGTCAGAACCAGAGAAGCTTTGCCTCAAGATTGGGCAGCAACGCAACATAATCTCGCAAATGCCTACAGGGAGAGAATTAAAGGAGACAAGGCAGATAACATCGAAAATGCCATCGCTGCTTATACTGTTGCTTTAACTGTCTACACCAGAGAAGCTTTGCCTCAACAATGGGCAATGACGCAAAATAATCTCGCAAATGCCTACAGCAATAGAATTAAAGGAGACAAGGCAGAGAACATCGAAATTGCCATCGCTGCTTCTACTG
>NZ_CAWUDM010000263.1:0-292 GCF_963920855.1 Nostoc sp. CCY0012
TTCTAATTTGTGCCAGGCGGTGGCTAATTCAGGATGAAGTGGAAGCAGAATATCACGCGTGGAAGTGGGAGCATAAGTAGATTCTGGCTGTGTTTTGAGCAGGTCTTGTGTAATTTGGTCAAATGAGGAAAGCTTTAGGTCAGTCTGTCCTTTACGTAGTAATTCTTCTTTGGTTTGTAAAACTAACTTAAAATAGAGTTCACGCTGTTCACTCAAAGTTAATTTATCGTTGTGTTTGAGTTTTTCACGAAACTGCTCATTACCCTGATTAGCAGAGCTAGACCAGCCAACA
>NZ_CAWUDM010000264.1:0-285 GCF_963920855.1 Nostoc sp. CCY0012
AAAAAAATAAATGGTAAATTGAGAAAAAAGTAGTTGACAAAGAAAGGAGCGCTCGATATATTAGATAAGTGCCTGAGAGGCGAGCGCGAAAGAGCGGCGCCCGAAGGGACACCGAACCTTGAAAATATTATAGTTTGAAAGTCATTATACAGCAAATGGCTCGCGTCAAGAAAATAAATAACTAGACTGAAGTTAAAAAAGAGCAGTCGAAAGAGCTAAAACAGACAAACCAAAACGGAGAGTTTGATCCTGGCTCAGGATGAACGCTGGCGGTATGCTTAACAC
>NZ_CAWUDM010000265.1:0-278 GCF_963920855.1 Nostoc sp. CCY0012
ACCTGTAGATGAAACACCTGTAGATGAAACACCTGTAGATGGTGAAACACCTGTAGATGGTGAAACACCTGTAGATGGTGAAATACCTGAAAATGAAATACCTGTAGATGGTGAAACACCTGTAGATGGTGAAACACCTGTAGATGAAACACCTGTAGATGAAACACCTGTAGATGAAACACCTGTAGATGGTGAAACACCTGTAAATGAAACACCTGAAAATGAAGCGCCACCTACAGATAACGCACTACCTGAAAACGAAGCGCCACCTACAGATA
>NZ_CAWUDM010000266.1:0-276 GCF_963920855.1 Nostoc sp. CCY0012
TGGTAGGGTGGCTTGGGATGGATTGGTGGTTGATGTCACAGACTTGAAAAATCATGAAATTCGGCTAGAAGAATCACAAAAAATCGCTCGTCTTGGTAATTGGAATTATGATGTAGCTACAGGTCAGATTAAATGGTCAAAGCAGCTTTTTCGCCTTTTTGGGCGAGATCCAGCACAAGCAGAACCAACTTATCTCGAAAATTTGCAACTTTATCACCCAGAAGATGCTGCTAAACTTCACCAAGCTGTAGAGCAAGCCCTCGCTACTGGTGAATC
>NZ_CAWUDM010000267.1:0-275 GCF_963920855.1 Nostoc sp. CCY0012
ACGGCGCAATTATCAACAGGCTTTGAATATCAACATCGAATATGGCGATCGCTATTCCCAAGCCGGCACATACCAAAATTTGGGATATGTTGCCCTAGAATTGCGAGAATATGAAGAAGCACGGCGCAATTATCAACAAGCTTTGAATATCTTTATCGAATATGGCGATCGCTATTCCCAAGCCGGCACATACCACCACTTGGGAATAGTTGCCCAAAATTTGCGAGAATATGAAGAAGCACGGCGCAATTATCAACAGGCTTTGAATATCAACA
>NZ_CAWUDM010000268.1:0-270 GCF_963920855.1 Nostoc sp. CCY0012
ATAAGTAATCAAACAAAATTAATTACACAAATTAATATATAATTGAACTCAAAATTCACTTAAATAGCAATTAGGATTTAAATGATTTTTTTGAGAGAAATTAATCCACTTTCTTTGAAACTCCTGGAGCGCATCTATCGCCAAAGTCGATATCATCAAGTGCGCCAAAGAGCGCATTTCTTAATTTTAGCCTGCCAGGGAAGAGAGTTAGAAGAATTAATGACAATATTTAATGTGAGTTACAAGACAATATATAACTGGATAAATCGT
>NZ_CAWUDM010000269.1:0-266 GCF_963920855.1 Nostoc sp. CCY0012
CTCGGCTCGTTCTCCTAATATTCTGTCACGGTAAGCATTTCCCAAATTATTTTGCGTTGCAGCCCAATCTATAGGAAAGGCGCTGCGGGTATAAACTTCCAGAGCATAGGTAAAAGCAGCGATCGCACTTTCAATATTCTCGGCTCGTTCTCCTAATATTCTTTCACCGTAAGCATTCCCCAGATTATTTTGCGTCCCTGCCCATTTTTCAGGAAAGGCGCTGCGGGTATAAACTTCCAGTGCAGCAGAATAAGCAGCGATCGCAC
>NZ_CAWUDM010000270.1:0-255 GCF_963920855.1 Nostoc sp. CCY0012
TGATGGTGTCCAGTGCTTCGCGTTATAAATTTGGCGGCAGTTTGTCAGCTAGGACTTTTAGTGCATTGGCGCGATACTCTTCATTCCGAATTTCTTTGGCAGCAGCCAGTGCTTCGCGTAATAAATTTGGTGGCAGTTTGCTGGCTAAGGCAGTTAAGAGATTGAAGCGATTTGACCCATCTTGAAAATGCTTGGCGGCAGCCAGTGCTTCTGGTAATACTTGGGGTAGTTTGTTAGCTAATCCAGGTAGTAGAT
>NZ_CAWUDM010000271.1:0-254 GCF_963920855.1 Nostoc sp. CCY0012
CACAAGGGGTGCGCGGTGAACAATTGCGTGTGCCAATTCTTTGGGCGCTGCATCAATTAGAAGCTCAAATTAATCTCATTCGCCGCATTTGTCGCATTGATCCTAACTACTGATTTGATAATGAGGCGAGGCGATCACCAGAGGTGCTGCGCGCGATCGCTAGAGGCTAACGTAGCTATCGCACAATTTACAAAATTCCCAATTGGCAGGGAGCAACCATTGAAAGGGCAACTAAAAAATTTTCCCTCGACTTG
>NZ_CAWUDM010000272.1:0-242 GCF_963920855.1 Nostoc sp. CCY0012
GCAATGCAGTGGCATCAGCACCGGCTGTCAACGAGAATGTTTCTATACCCATTCCCGTTACTCCACCAAGCAGCCTACAAGCGGATATTCAGCCATCACCTCAGAAACAGCCTAGCCAGCAATCTGAGAATGTAGCTGCACCAGCACCTATAAACAGCCTACAAGCAGAACTCCAGAGATTACAGGCAAAATACCGCACCCAACAATCTGGCAATGCAGTGGCATCAGCACCGGCTGTCAAC
>NZ_CAWUDM010000273.1:0-233 GCF_963920855.1 Nostoc sp. CCY0012
GGACAAGGGGAATTTTTGCTATTTCCCTCTTATGTGGCAGATTGGGGGGAAGCACCGGATGTATCAATTTTTTACGGTCGCAGTGAAGAACTGGAAACTGTTAAGCGATGGGTGATACAGGACAACTGTCGCCTAGTGACCTTGCTGGGAATGGGTGGAATTGGTAAAACGACTCTATCGGTTAAGCTGGCACAAGAAATTATTGGGAGTAGAGGGGACAAGGGGACAAGGGG
>NZ_CAWUDM010000274.1:0-231 GCF_963920855.1 Nostoc sp. CCY0012
TATATATATATACATACTTGTATTCGATCATCAACTTATCACTTTAAACTCACAATCATTATGATTCATAAGATATCCATAAGTTTTCTATCATAAAATCATCAAGCATACTTACCTTAACTTTGCTGAAAAGTAATTCATATGCAGGCCCTTTTCTCTCTAGAATCGCCAACGATTACGATATCAGGGAACATTATCAAAGCTGCCAAACAAAAGTTGTATGATCAAAGT
>NZ_CAWUDM010000275.1:0-228 GCF_963920855.1 Nostoc sp. CCY0012
TGTCCAGTGCTTCTGGCAGCAATTCTGGTGGCAGTTTGTCGGCTAAGGCTATTAGGATATTGGCGCAACTTGACTCATTCTCAATTTGTTTAGCCGCAGCCAGAGCTTCTGGTAATAATTCTGGCAGTTTGTCAGCTAAGGCTGCTAGTGTGCGGGCGCGATACTCCTCATTCTGAATTTGTCTAGTCGCAGCCAGTGCTTGTGGCAGCAATTCTGTTGGTAGTTTGT
>NZ_CAWUDM010000276.1:0-216 GCF_963920855.1 Nostoc sp. CCY0012
TATGGGTATGGGTGTGGCTATGGCTGTGGGTGTGGCTGTGAATATGGCTGTGGCTGTGGGTGGGGCTGTGGGTTGGGCTAGGGCTTGGGGTGTGGGTGTGGGTGGAGCTGTGGCTGTGGCTGTGGGTGGGGCTGTGGCTTTGGCTGTGGCTGTGGGTGGGACTGTGGCTTTGAATAATAATGATAATGATGTGTACACTAATGTAGTAATAAACCT
>NZ_CAWUDM010000277.1:0-212 GCF_963920855.1 Nostoc sp. CCY0012
CACAGAGTTGGATTTGAGTAATCAAACACCAGTATTTATCCAGCATTACGAATTTGAACCTGGTGCAGTAGAAATCTATGTTGCAATTCCTCAAAGCGTACGCGATTATATTGCCGAATTAGGATATGTGACATCAGGCGATCGCTGGGTGACAATTTCCCGTTCCCCAAGGGCGCGTGTCTTTGGCTTGTCAGTTACAGATACCATAGATG
>NZ_CAWUDM010000278.1:0-210 GCF_963920855.1 Nostoc sp. CCY0012
CCCCCCTTTTTAAGGGGGCTAGGGGGGATCAATAAGTACCTAAAATCACAACCAATCACTTTTAAAACACCTCTTATAAATGGCGAACTTAATTCTTTTTTCCACTTTTTTAAGCTATGGTGTACACACATTTACCTGCTGAGTGCGAAATTGGTTTGATCCCCCTAAATCCCCCTTAAAAAGGGGGACTTTAAGAGGTTTTTCTTTTTT
>NZ_CAWUDM010000279.1:0-209 GCF_963920855.1 Nostoc sp. CCY0012
GGCACGATCCGGCGGGAGCTGAACATACGGGTCGAACCCGTGATCGGCAGGGACCCGAAGATGCTGCGCGACCAGGATGTGGATCTGGCGATTTGGGGTGCGATCAAGCCGGAACCGGGTGGCGGCGAGCCGCTGGTCACGCTGGAAGCCATCCCGGTCGGCGCGCCCCTCCTGGCGGATGGACGCTCGTTGCCGACCGACCTTGCAGG
>NZ_CAWUDM010000280.1:0-197 GCF_963920855.1 Nostoc sp. CCY0012
GATCGCCTTTGGCTAGGTCAATATAAATATGTTGTGCGATCACACTTAGCTAAGTGTAGTCAAGCTCAAAATGAGCGCCTTTAGTAGATTAAATTCCAAAGTTATTGAGTTATATTAATTTAGCCAACACCAAATTATCGAGGAAAAAACAAAAGCCCCAACACTTATGTGTGTTGAGGCTGATGTATGAAGAATAA
>NZ_CAWUDM010000281.1:0-193 GCF_963920855.1 Nostoc sp. CCY0012
TGCTTTAACTGTCTACACCAGAGAAGCTTTGCCTCAACAATGGGCAATGACGCAACATAATCTCGCTGCTGCCTACAGCGATAGAATTAAAGGAGACAGGGCAGATAACATCGAAATTACCATCGCTGCTTCTACTGCTGCTTTAACTGTCTACACCAGAGAAGCTTTGCCTCAACAATGGGCAATGACGCAA
>NZ_CAWUDM010000282.1:0-190 GCF_963920855.1 Nostoc sp. CCY0012
GAACTCGAAAACACACAGTGAATAGAGACTGAGTTGGTTATTCCTAGGTCGTTCGAGATTGGTAAAAGCTTTCAAAATATTTTTGGTTCAGTTTATATAAGTTAAAGCTTAATTAGTTGATTAATTGGAAAAAAATTCAGCAACATGGCTCATACTAGCCAGACTGCTGGGTGAAATTCCAGCCAGAACC
>NZ_CAWUDM010000283.1:0-180 GCF_963920855.1 Nostoc sp. CCY0012
AGCCTGTTGATAATTGCGCCGTGCTTCTTCATATTCTCGCAATTCTTGGGCAACTCTTCCCAACTCGTGGTAGGTGAGGGCTTGGGAATAGCGATCGCCAGATTCGATTTTGATATTCAAAGCCAGTTGATAATTGCGCCGTGCTTCTTCATATTCTCGCAATTCTTGGGCAACTTTTCC
>NZ_CAWUDM010000284.1:0-179 GCF_963920855.1 Nostoc sp. CCY0012
GCCCCATCAGGGTGCGGATTCCGGTTCCTGTCTCTACATCCCAGAGTTTGATCGTACTGTCATTACTACCAGAAGCCAAAGTCTTGCCGTCTTGGCTAAAACTGACGCTATTGACCGTGGACTCATGCCCCATCAGGGTGCGGATTCCGGTTCCTGTCTCTACATCCCAGAGTTTGATC
>NZ_CAWUDM010000285.1:0-168 GCF_963920855.1 Nostoc sp. CCY0012
GATGGGGAGATGGGGGGGATGAGGGGGATGAGATGAAAAAATCAATATTGTAGTATCAATCCAATGTCTGCTCCTTGTCCCCTTGTCCCCTTGTCCCCTTGTCCCCTTGTCTCCTTGTCCCCTTGTCCCCTTGTCTCCTTGTCCCCTTGTCCCCTTGTCCCCTTGTCC
>NZ_CAWUDM010000286.1:0-163 GCF_963920855.1 Nostoc sp. CCY0012
AACAGGGAGACATAGCCGGGGCGATCGCACTTTACCAGCAATCTTTGGATATCAAAGAAAGCATCAACGATGTCGGAGGTAAAGCCGCCACCCTACACGAAATGGCGGGATTAAAAGCGCAACAGGGAGACATAGCCGGGGCGATCGCACTTTACCAGCAATC
>NZ_CAWUDM010000287.1:0-157 GCF_963920855.1 Nostoc sp. CCY0012
AAAATGCTGTAGTTGTACCAGCAAGTGTAAATCAAAAATCTCCAGTAGCTTTAACGCCAAGAAATCCAGAAACTCAACCTATATCTGCTTCACCAGAAACTCTAACTACCGAATCATTTTCCCAAAATGCTGTAGTTGTACCAGCAAGTGTAAATCA
>NZ_CAWUDM010000288.1:0-155 GCF_963920855.1 Nostoc sp. CCY0012
GCACGAAGGGCATTTTTTTTGAACACAATCGAGTACTTCAAACGATGTTGCCTCTAGTTTTAGACTTTTTCTTGCCAAGTTTTTGCACCATTATTTCCCTACCAGGTCAAGATTACAGCATTTCCACTCTTCTCTAGTAAGTTTTGCCACGCTAG
>NZ_CAWUDM010000289.1:0-152 GCF_963920855.1 Nostoc sp. CCY0012
TGCCATCGCTGCTTATACTGCTGCTTTAACTGTCAGAACCAGAGAAGCTTTGCCTCAAGATTGGGCAATGACGCAAAATAATCTTGCAATTGCCTACAGGGAGAGAATTAAAGGAGACAAGGCAGATAACATCGAAATTGCCATCGCTGCTT
>NZ_CAWUDM010000290.1:0-149 GCF_963920855.1 Nostoc sp. CCY0012
AACGCCTGCTGGGAGACAATCATCCCCATGTCGCCCAAAGCCTCAACAACTTGGCAGAACTCTACCGCACTCAAGGAAAGTACGACCAAGCCGAACCCCTGTTTCTCCAAGCTTTAGAACTCAGACAACGCCTGCTGGGAGACAATCAT
>NZ_CAWUDM010000291.1:0-145 GCF_963920855.1 Nostoc sp. CCY0012
GGGAGAATGGGGGACTGAGGGCAAAGCACTTATATAATTACTCTCCCCTGCTCCCCTGCTCCCCTGCTCCCCTGCTTCCTTGCTCCCCTGCTCCCCTGCTCCCATATCCACCCACCACAGGGGTGTGTCTTTGGAGAAGTATTGC
>NZ_CAWUDM010000292.1:0-143 GCF_963920855.1 Nostoc sp. CCY0012
CCCCGATGGGCAGCGCATCCTCACCGCCTCATCTGACAACACAGCGCGGCTGTGGGACTTACAGGGCAAGGAAATTGCCAAGTTCCAGGGGCATGAGAATACAGTCAACACTGCCAGTTTTAGCCCCGATGGGCAGCGCATCC
>NZ_CAWUDM010000293.1:0-136 GCF_963920855.1 Nostoc sp. CCY0012
TCTGGGCGATGCTGCCAAACCCTACGTCAAAGACATCCTCGACTTCCTCAAGGATAAATCCGTTGACAGTAATGTTCGTAGAGGTGCAGCAGTGGCATTGGGAAATCTGGGCGATGCTGCCAAACCCTACGTCAAA
>NZ_CAWUDM010000294.1:0-128 GCF_963920855.1 Nostoc sp. CCY0012
GCTTACTTGGCTAATTTAGAGAGTCGTCTTCTCTAGTAAGTTTTGCCACACTAGATTTATTCAGGCACAGTTGGCAATGCTAGTGAATCCTGGAAGAATCTACCGTGGAAACAATTTCGCAAGAATCT
>NZ_CAWUDM010000295.1:0-127 GCF_963920855.1 Nostoc sp. CCY0012
GGCTATGTCTTGGGGTGTGGCTATTGTGGGTGTGGCTGTGGGTGTGGCTGTGGCTATGGGTTGGGCTAGGGGTATGGGTATGGGTGTGGCTATGGCTGTGGGTGTGGCTGTGAATATGGCTGTGGCT
>NZ_CAWUDM010000296.1:0-126 GCF_963920855.1 Nostoc sp. CCY0012
GGTGAAACACCTGTAGATGGTGAAACACCTGTAGATGGTGAAACACCTGGAGATGAAACACCTGGAGATGGTGAAACACCTGTAGATGAAACACCTGTAGATGAAACACCTGTAGATGGTGAAACA
>NZ_CAWUDM010000297.1:0-120 GCF_963920855.1 Nostoc sp. CCY0012
CAAGGCAGAGAACATCGAAATTGCCATCGCTGCTTCTACTGCTGCTTTAACTGTCTACACCAGAGAAGCTTTGCCTATTGATTGGGCAATGACGCAAAATAATCTCGCAAATGCCTACAG
>NZ_CAWUDM010000298.1:0-118 GCF_963920855.1 Nostoc sp. CCY0012
CAGCGCCTTTCCTGAAAAATGGGCAGGGACGCAAAATAATCTGGGGAATGCTTACTGTGACAAAATATTAGGAGAACGAGCCGAGAATATTGAAAGTGCGATCGCTGCTTATTCTGCT
>NZ_CAWUDM010000299.1:0-111 GCF_963920855.1 Nostoc sp. CCY0012
ATTTATTTATGATGTTTGAGCCTTTGGTTGGGTGGAGGCACGTAGAAGTGACAGAACAACGTACCCAAATTGACTACGCTCAACAGATCAAATATTTGGTTGATGAATGCT
>NZ_CAWUDM010000300.1:0-111 GCF_963920855.1 Nostoc sp. CCY0012
CAGGTGCCGGCGCTGGGGTACTACTAATTGGCGCAGTGACAGGTGCCGGCGCTGGTGTACTACTAATTGGCGCAGTGACAGGTGCCGGCGCTGGGGTACTACTAATTGGCG
>NZ_CAWUDM010000301.1:0-111 GCF_963920855.1 Nostoc sp. CCY0012
TTTGACGTAGGGTTTGGCAGCATCGCCCAGATTTCCCAATGCCACTGCTGCACCTGTACGAACATCACTGTCAACGGATTTATCCTTGAGGATATCAGCGATGTCTTTGAC
>NZ_CAWUDM010000302.1:0-111 GCF_963920855.1 Nostoc sp. CCY0012
GACAAGGGGACAAGGGGACAAGGGGATTGGGGGACAAGGGGACAAGGGGATTGGGGGACAAGGGGACAAGGGGACAAGGGGATTGGGGGACAAGGGGACAAGGGGATTGGG
>NZ_CAWUDM010000303.1:0-108 GCF_963920855.1 Nostoc sp. CCY0012
CCCAAGCCAACGGAATAGATAAACGAGTTATAGAACTCGATATCGAAAAATGTTTCGACAGGATAAACCACACCGCCATCATGGACAGACTCATCGCTCCTTATAGCA
>NZ_CAWUDM010000304.1:0-108 GCF_963920855.1 Nostoc sp. CCY0012
CCCAAGCCAACGGAATAGATAAACGAGTTATAGAACTCGATATCGAAAAATGTTTTGATTAGGCATCTTGATACTCCTATCAAAAACGTAAGTTGCAGATTTCTCCAA
>NZ_CAWUDM010000305.1:0-108 GCF_963920855.1 Nostoc sp. CCY0012
CAACGGTTTCCAGACCATCTTGCAGGTTTTTACACGTATCTCGGCTCAATACCTAGTTCATCTGGTATTGATGACGTTGGTTTTCACCCGTTTTAGATGCGACAAATT
>NZ_CAWUDM010000306.1:0-107 GCF_963920855.1 Nostoc sp. CCY0012
ATAGTTCTTGCCTGAGAAGCTACCACCCTTAAGCTCTCAAAGTCAACACCCTAGTCTATCAGTGATGTTTTCAATATCAGCACTAGAACAATTGAACGTGTTCGGCA
>NZ_CAWUDM010000307.1:0-107 GCF_963920855.1 Nostoc sp. CCY0012
GCTGGTAGGTGTTTTTCAGTTTACCTCCAAACAACACCAATTAGATAGCTAGGGGGTACAGGGAAAAAGGCTGCTGCTGACGGAAGCAAGTTTGAGATATACGAGAA
>NZ_CAWUDM010000308.1:0-107 GCF_963920855.1 Nostoc sp. CCY0012
GCTTATGAGCTAGGTTTGCCTTATGAAGCTTGGTACACCAAATCTACCAGTCGGGTGCGGAATGTGGGGTAAAACAAAACAGTCCCATTAAAAGAATCCAGGCGAAG
>NZ_CAWUDM010000309.1:0-105 GCF_963920855.1 Nostoc sp. CCY0012
AGTTAAGTCTGCTGATGGGTTATTGAGATGGGTATTAAGTAATGGTTTCGTTCGACAGGATAAACCACACCGCCATCATGGACAGACTCATCGCTCCTTATAGCA
>NZ_CAWUDM010000310.1:0-105 GCF_963920855.1 Nostoc sp. CCY0012
GGTGAAACACCTGTAGATGGTGAAACACCTGTAGATGGTGAAACACCTGGAGATGGTGAAACACCTGTAGATGGTGAAACACCTGTAGATGGTGAAACACCTGTA
>NZ_CAWUDM010000311.1:0-101 GCF_963920855.1 Nostoc sp. CCY0012
ACCACAAAGCCAGAATTGAACAGTATCGATTTCGCAGAGATCCCAAGGCTTACTTGGCTAATTTAGAGAGTCGTCTTCTCTAGTAAGTTTTGCCACACTAG
>NZ_CAWUDM010000312.1:0-101 GCF_963920855.1 Nostoc sp. CCY0012
TGGCGCTTCGTTTTCAGGTAGTGCGTTATCTGTAGGTGGCGCTTCATTTTCAGGTAGTGCGTTATCTGTAGGTGGCGCTTCGTTTTCAGGTAGTGCGTTAT
>NZ_CAWUDM010000313.1:0-101 GCF_963920855.1 Nostoc sp. CCY0012
GTAGTTGCAAATAGAAGAATGAATTGGTAGATGCACCCTGATAACTAACTCCCCTGACTGGCTAACACCCGTTGGGGGATTTTTTTATGTCAAAACACACA
>NZ_CAWUDM010000314.1:0-99 GCF_963920855.1 Nostoc sp. CCY0012
TTGAAAGTGCGATCGCTGCTTATTCTGCTGCACTGGAAGTTAGAACCCGCAGCGCCTTTCCTGAAAAATGGGCAGGGACGCAAAATAATCTGGGGAATG
>NZ_CAWUDM010000315.1:0-99 GCF_963920855.1 Nostoc sp. CCY0012
TTTATTACTACATTAGTGTACACATCATTATCATTATTATTCAAAGCCACAGCCATATTCACAGCCACACCCACAGCCATAGCCACACCCATACCCATA
>NZ_CAWUDM010000316.1:0-99 GCF_963920855.1 Nostoc sp. CCY0012
GGCTATGTCTTGGGGTGTGGCTATTGTGGGTGTGGCTGTGGGTGTGGCTGTGGCTTTGAATAATAATGATAATGATGTGTACACTAATGTAGTAATAAA
>NZ_CAWUDM010000317.1:0-98 GCF_963920855.1 Nostoc sp. CCY0012
GGGGTGATGTGCAATTCGCTTTACCCGGAGGTTCAGCACCTAGAACCAGCGTTGGTGGTGGTACAAGGGGTGATGTGCAATTCGCTTTACCCGGAGGT
>NZ_CAWUDM010000318.1:0-97 GCF_963920855.1 Nostoc sp. CCY0012
GGGAGAATGGGGGACTGAGGGCAAAGCACTTATATAATTACTCTCCCCTGCTCCCATATCCACCCACCACAGGGGTGTGTCTTTGGAGAAGTATTGC
>NZ_CAWUDM010000319.1:0-96 GCF_963920855.1 Nostoc sp. CCY0012
CAAACCCTACGTCAAAGACATCCTCGACTTCCTCAAGGATCAATCCGTTGACAGTAATGTTCGTTACGGTGCAGCAGTGGCATTGGGAAATCTGGG
>NZ_CAWUDM010000320.1:0-96 GCF_963920855.1 Nostoc sp. CCY0012
CAAACCCTACGTCAAAGACATCCTCGACTTCCTCAAGGATCAATCCGTTGACAGTGATGTTCGTAGAGGTGCAGCAGAGGCATTGGGAAATCTGGG
>NZ_CAWUDM010000321.1:0-96 GCF_963920855.1 Nostoc sp. CCY0012
CCCAGATTTCCCAATGCCACTGCTGCACCGTAACGAACATTACTGTCAACGGATTTATCCTTGAGGATATCAGCGATGTCTTTGACGTAGGGTTTG
>NZ_CAWUDM010000322.1:0-94 GCF_963920855.1 Nostoc sp. CCY0012
CACCTGTCACTGCGCCAATTAGTAGTACCCCAGCGCCGTCACCTGTCACTGCGCCAATTAGTAGTACCCCAGCGCCGTCACCTGTCACTGCGCC
>NZ_CAWUDM010000323.1:0-93 GCF_963920855.1 Nostoc sp. CCY0012
GCGGTGGAGAGAATCCCTTTGCTGGTGGTGGTGGCGGTAACCCCTTTGCTGGTGGTAGTGGTAATCCCTTTGCTGGTGGTAGTGGCGGTAACC
>NZ_CAWUDM010000324.1:0-91 GCF_963920855.1 Nostoc sp. CCY0012
GGTAAAGCGAATTGCACATCACCCCTTGTACCTCCGCCAACGCTGGTTCTAGGTGCTGAACCTCCGGGTAAAGCGAATTGCACATCACCCC
>NZ_CAWUDM010000325.1:0-89 GCF_963920855.1 Nostoc sp. CCY0012
ATCATTGCTAATGAGTAATTTCATGGTCATTGTAAAGGGGACAAGGGGACAAGGGGACAAGGGGACAAGGGGACAAGGGGACAAGGGGA
>NZ_CAWUDM010000326.1:0-89 GCF_963920855.1 Nostoc sp. CCY0012
ATCATTGCTAATGAGTAATTTCATGGTCATTGTAAAGGGGACAAGGGGACAAGGGAGGATAATGTAATATTTCCCTACAAACTTAAATG
>NZ_CAWUDM010000327.1:0-89 GCF_963920855.1 Nostoc sp. CCY0012
CATTTAAGTTTGTAGGGAAATATTACATTATCCTCCCTTGTCCCCTTGTCCCCTTGTCCCCTTGTCCCCTTGTCCCCTTGTCCCCTTGT
>NZ_CAWUDM010000328.1:0-87 GCF_963920855.1 Nostoc sp. CCY0012
CCACTCCCCAAGCTTCACCGCAACCCACAACTGAAGCCGAAGCTACCCCCACTCCCCAAGCTTCACCGCAACCCACAACTGAAGCCG
>NZ_CAWUDM010000329.1:0-86 GCF_963920855.1 Nostoc sp. CCY0012
GTAGTTGCAAATAGAAGAATGAATTGGTAGATGCACCCTGATAACTAACTCCCCTTGCTGGCTAACACCCGTTGGGGGATTTTTTT
>NZ_CAWUDM010000330.1:0-86 GCF_963920855.1 Nostoc sp. CCY0012
CCCAGATTTCCCAATGCCTCTGCTGCACCTCTACGAACATCACTGTCAACGGATTTATCCTTGAGGATATCAGCGATGTCTTTGAC
>NZ_CAWUDM010000331.1:0-86 GCF_963920855.1 Nostoc sp. CCY0012
AAGACTTAGGGAATAGGGACAAGGGGACAAGGGGACAAGGGGACAAGGGGACAAGAACAAAAGTAAAATTACGTGAGTTCGATAGA
>NZ_CAWUDM010000332.1:0-86 GCF_963920855.1 Nostoc sp. CCY0012
TTGGGAAAGGTGAGGGATTGGGAATTTAGAGCAAGGGGACAAGGGGACAAGGGGACAAGGGGACAAGGGGACAAGGGGACAAGGGG
>NZ_CAWUDM010000333.1:0-85 GCF_963920855.1 Nostoc sp. CCY0012
AGGGAGAGAATTAAAGGAGACAAGGCAGATAACATCGAAATTGCCATCGCTGCTTATACTGCTGCTTTAACTGTCAGAACCAGAG
>NZ_CAWUDM010000334.1:0-85 GCF_963920855.1 Nostoc sp. CCY0012
AGGGAGAGAATTAAAGGAGACAAGGCAGATAACATCGAAATTGCCATCGCTGCTTCTACTGCTGCTTTAACTGTCAGAACCAGAG
>NZ_CAWUDM010000335.1:0-85 GCF_963920855.1 Nostoc sp. CCY0012
CCACCAGCAAAGGGGTTCTCTCCACCTGCGAAGGGGTTACCGCCACTACCACCAGCAAAGGGATTACCACTACCACCAGCAAAGG
>NZ_CAWUDM010000336.1:0-81 GCF_963920855.1 Nostoc sp. CCY0012
TGCACCCTGATAACTAACTCCCCTTGCTGGCTAACACCCGTTGGGGGATTTTTTTATGTCAAAACACACAATTACGATAAT
>NZ_CAWUDM010000337.1:0-79 GCF_963920855.1 Nostoc sp. CCY0012
TAGGGTTTGGCAGCATCGCCCAGATTTCCCAATGCCACTGCTGCACCGTAACGAAGATGACTCTCAACGGATTTATCCT
>NZ_CAWUDM010000338.1:0-79 GCF_963920855.1 Nostoc sp. CCY0012
TGACAAGGTGACAAGATGACAAGATGACAAGGTGACAAGGTGACAAGGTGACAAGATGACAAGATGACAAGGTGACAAG
>NZ_CAWUDM010000339.1:0-78 GCF_963920855.1 Nostoc sp. CCY0012
TCATGATTTTTGGTTGGTAATTATGAATATGTGCTTAACTGGTAAATCCTTCTAACGCAAATATATTTATTGGCTCTC
>NZ_CAWUDM010000340.1:0-77 GCF_963920855.1 Nostoc sp. CCY0012
CTATGATGATTGCTGTTTACAGAACAAAAAAATCCCCCAACGGGTGTTAGCCAGCAAGGGGAGTTAGTTATCAGGGT
>NZ_CAWUDM010000341.1:0-76 GCF_963920855.1 Nostoc sp. CCY0012
GTTAGCAGTATTAGTTCATGTAAGTTAGCAGTATTAGTTCATGTAAGTTAGCAGTATTAGTTCATGTAAGTTAGCA
>NZ_CAWUDM010000342.1:0-75 GCF_963920855.1 Nostoc sp. CCY0012
ATAACGCACTACCTGAAAACGAAGCGCCACCTACAGATAACGCACTACCTGAAAACGAAGCGCCACCTACAGATA
>NZ_CAWUDM010000343.1:0-74 GCF_963920855.1 Nostoc sp. CCY0012
AGCATTCATCAACCAAATATTTGATCTGTTGAGCGTAGTCAATTTGGGTACGTTGGTCTGTCACTTCTACGTGC
>NZ_CAWUDM010000344.1:0-74 GCF_963920855.1 Nostoc sp. CCY0012
TTCTTGTTCAGTACGTTGTCTTTCTTGTTCAGTACGTTGTCTTTCTTGTTCAGTACGTTGTCTTTCTTGTTCAG
>NZ_CAWUDM010000345.1:0-74 GCF_963920855.1 Nostoc sp. CCY0012
TTATTCTTCATACATCAGCCTCAACACACATAAGTGTTGGGGCTTTTGTTTTTTCTATTTATGGATTTTGATTT
>NZ_CAWUDM010000346.1:0-73 GCF_963920855.1 Nostoc sp. CCY0012
TAGGGTTTGGCAGCATCGCCCAGATTTCCCAATGCCACTGCTGCACCGTAACGAACATTACTGTCAACGGATT
>NZ_CAWUDM010000347.1:0-72 GCF_963920855.1 Nostoc sp. CCY0012
CTCCTTTAATTCTATTGCTGTAGGCATTTGCGAGATTATTTTGCGTCATTGCCCAATCAATAGGCAAAGCTT
>NZ_CAWUDM010000348.1:0-71 GCF_963920855.1 Nostoc sp. CCY0012
GGTTAAGCGGTTATCGAAGACTTAGGGAATAGGGACAAGGGGACAAGGGGACAAGGGGACAAGGGGACAAG
>NZ_CAWUDM010000349.1:0-70 GCF_963920855.1 Nostoc sp. CCY0012
AATCCGTTGACAGTGATGTTCGTAGAGGTGCAGCAGAGGCATTGGGAAATCTGGGCGATGCTGCCAAACC
>NZ_CAWUDM010000350.1:0-69 GCF_963920855.1 Nostoc sp. CCY0012
TTTTCAGGTAGTGCGTTATCTGTAGGTGGCGCTTCGTTTTCAGGTAGTGCGTTATCTGTAGGTGGCGCT
>NZ_CAWUDM010000351.1:0-68 GCF_963920855.1 Nostoc sp. CCY0012
TAAGTTAGCAGTGTTAGTTCATGTAAGTTAGCAGTATTAGTTCATGTAAGTTAGCAGTGTTAGTTCAT
>NZ_CAWUDM010000352.1:0-68 GCF_963920855.1 Nostoc sp. CCY0012
CAGCGTTGGCGGAGGTACAAGGGGTGATGTGCAATTCGCTTTACCCGGAGGTTCAACACCTAGAACCA
>NZ_CAWUDM010000353.1:0-68 GCF_963920855.1 Nostoc sp. CCY0012
CTACTGGAGATTTTTGATTTACACTTGCTGGTACAACTACAGCATTTTGGGAAAATGATTCGGTAGTT
>NZ_CAWUDM010000354.1:0-68 GCF_963920855.1 Nostoc sp. CCY0012
GTCCCCTTGTCCCCTTGTCCCCTTGTCCCCTTGTCCCCTTGTCCCCTTGTCCCTATTCCCTAAGTCTT
>NZ_CAWUDM010000355.1:0-67 GCF_963920855.1 Nostoc sp. CCY0012
GGCTATGGGTTGGGCTATGTCTTGGGGTGTGGCTATTGTGGGTGTGGCTGTGGGTGTGGCTGTGGCT
>NZ_CAWUDM010000356.1:0-65 GCF_963920855.1 Nostoc sp. CCY0012
TACGAACATCACTGTCAACGGATTTATCCTTGAGGATATCAGCGATGTCTTTGACGTAGGGTTTG
>NZ_CAWUDM010000357.1:0-64 GCF_963920855.1 Nostoc sp. CCY0012
ATTTGGGTGTAGTTCATCTGGTATTGATGACGTTGGTTTTCACCCGTTTTAGATGCGACAAATT